>NZ_DASZBY010000088.1:0-51237 GCF_035943795.1 Aliidongia sp.
GCGCTGGGTCTCTGCCTGGAGCGGATCATCGGAGGGGCGCTCGGCCATTTCATGGGCATCCAGGAGGCGCGCCAGCTCCTGACCGGCGCCGAGGCGGACTATCGCGACCTCGTCCAGGAAGCCCAGCGCATCGTGCCGGCACAGACCATCGCCGACGTGTTCCGCCGCCTGGTCGACGAGCGGGTCGCCCTGAAACCGATCCGCCTCATCCTCGGCGCGCTGGTCGAGGCCGGCCCGCGCGAACAGGATCCGGGCCTGCTGACCGAACATGTGCGCGCGGCCCTGCGCCGGCAGATCTCCCACAGCCACGCCGTCGCAGGGCGCCTGCTGCCGGTCCTCGTCGTCGAGCGCGAGGCCGAGGACCTGATCCGCGCCTCGGTCCGCGAAACCCCGATCGGCCCCTATCTCTCCCTGCCCGAGGACGCGCTCGCCATGCTGCTCGACGATATCCGCCGACCGCTGCAGGACGGCGCCCACCCGGCCCTCCTCACCTCGTTCGACGTCCGGCGCCTGCTGCGCGGCCTGCTCGTCCGCCACGAAATCGACCTGCCGGTGCTGTCCTACCAGGACCTCTCCTCCGAAATCTCGGTGCAGCCCATGGGCTCGATCAATTGCGTGGCCCGCCCCCCCGGCGCCAAGCCACTCCATCTCGTCACCGGGGCCGCAGACAGCTCCAATGCCGCAGAATAGGATGGGCCTGACACCCGTCCGGCGCCGCCCGGCAGCGCGGCGGCTCGCCGCTCTCGCGATCCTTTGTCTGTCCCTGCTAGGCGGAGCCGTTCCCGTACCGGCCGGCGCCCAGACGGTCGATCCACCGTCGCCGGCCAGCCAGGGCACCGTCATGCTCGGCCTCGGCCATGGCCGGATCTTCCGCTTCGCCGAACCGGTCGAGACCGCGATCATCGGCGATCCCCATATCGCCGACCTGCGCATCGTCTCGCCCCAGCTCATCTACGTCTTCGGCAGCGCGGTCGGCACCACCAACCTGCTCGCCGTCGGCGCCGGCAACAAGCAACTGGGCTCGATCGACCTGCAGGTCGCCCGCGATGCCGCGACCGCCAAGACCGCGATGCAGGGGCTGCAACCGCGATCGACGGTCGATCTCCGCTTCCTGGGCGACCATCTGGTCGTCACCGGCGCCGCCCACAGCGTCGGCGAGGCGATCGACGACAGCATGGTCGCCGCCAATGCCGTGCCCGACGCGAAGGAGCCGATCGACCGCTCCTCCCTCGCGGCCGCGACCCAGATCAATCTCAGGGTCCGGTTTGCGGAAGTGTCGCGCACCAGCATCCGCAATCTTGGCATCAACTGGCAGGCCATGCTCAATCCCGGCAACTTCCTGGTCGGCCTCACGACCGGCAGCTTCCTGCCGGGCGGCGCCAACACCACGACCAATACCTTCGGCACCGTCACCGGCGGCTTCCATGCCGGCTCGACCAATATCGACGTGCTGCTCGACGCCCTGCAGCGCGAACAGGCGCTGACCATGCTGGCGGAACCCAACCTCACGACGGTCAGCGGACAGACCGCGAGCTTCCTCGCCGGCGGCGAGGTGCCGATCCCGGTGCCGCAGGGCAACCAGGTGGTGAGCATCGAATACAAGCCGTTCGGCATCTCGCTCGCCTTCACCCCGACCCTGCTCGACCACGACCGCATCGGCATCCGGGTGAAGCCCGAGGTGAGCTCGATCGTCCAGAACAGCACGGTGACCGTGAACGGCTTCAACGCGCCCACCTTCTCGGTCCGGCGCGCCGAGACCACGGTCGAGCTCGGCAGCGGCCAGAGCTTCGCGATCGCCGGCCTGTTCCAGCACAATGTCAGCGACAATCTCGACAAGCTGCCGGGCGTCGGCGACCTGCCGGTGCTGGGCGCGCTGTTCCGCTCCTCGCAATACCAGCGCGACGAAAGCGAACTCGTCATCCTGATCACCGCCTACCTGGTCCACCCCGTGGCGGAGCCGCGACTGGCGGAACCGACCGACCGGATCGATCCGCTCGCCGATGCGACGCTCAATCCGCGCCAGCAGAGCCTGCCGGGCGCCGGGCTCGCCGGCTTCATCATCAACTGAGCGAGACTCCCGATGCCGCGGCTTTCCTTCATCGTCGGACTGATGCCGCTCGTGGCCCTGCTCGGCGCCTGCGTGCCGGTGGCTGAGGCGCCGCCCGACGACGCGTTCCATGCCGAACGGATCGAGGTGCGCCATCAGGCCATCCTGGCGGACGGAGGCGCGGCGCTGGCCCCGGGCGAAGACGCGGCCCTCGCCACTTTCCTCGCGCACAACGGCGCGAGCGATGCCGCGATCCGCGTCGATGCGACCGGGCCGTCGGCCGCGGCCGCCCAGGCGACCATGCTCCGCGCTGTCAAGCGCACCGGCGCCATCGCCGTGCCGGGGGACTTGGCCGCCGGCCCGATCGACCAAGCCGTCGTGATCGTTGCGCGCAAGGCCTACGTCTCGGCCGCCTGCGCCGTCGACGCAGCACCCATGCTCGGCGGCCTGCGCCCGGCAGGCTGCAGCAACGCCCTCAATCTGCGGGCAATGGTCGATGCCCCCGGCGACCTGGTTCACGGCCGCGCCCCGGGACCCGCCCCGGCCGGCCCGATCGGCCACGCAGCGCTCCGCTACCTGAAAGACGGCGGCGAGGCGACCATGAGCCCCGATGCCGCCGCCAACCTCGCCACCAACACATCCCAAACCGCGGCCCCGACAACCCCGCATTGACATCCCAGGCGAGATGGGCGGGGCGAACCGTAACGACCAGCCCACCGTGAAACAGCCGATCCGGCGATGACGTCGAACCCATGGACACCCCCGTCGCCCATGGATGGCAGCTTTATGCCTTCGACTAAGGCCAGCTAATTCGATCCGTGTCGGCCGGGCACCGACATCTTGGGTCTCCGCGGCCGCTCCGGTTCGAAATGATGTTGCAAACCGGTCGACGGCACCACAGATCTTCCAAGGAACCAGCGTCAGGAAAACTAATGTCCGGCCACAAGCTGCCGCCACTGAACGCGCTCCGCGCCTTCGAAGCCACGGCGCGGCATCTTTCCGTGAAGAACGCTGCGGAAGAATTATGCGTCACGCCGGGTGCCGTCAGCCAGATGCTGAAGACCCTCGAGCTGCATTTCGGCGTCGCCCTGTTCCGGCGGGTCAACCGGGGCATTCTCCTGACCGACGCCGGCCAGAACTACCTGCCGCCGGTGCGCAACGCTTTCCGGCAGATCGTCGAGGCCAGCCGACGCGTGACCCCGGCGGCCGACACCGGGATCCTGACCGTCAGCGTCACGCCGTTCTTCGCCACCGCCTGGCTGGTGCCTCGCCTGACGACGTTCCAGGACGCCCACCCCGACATCGATCTGCAGCTGGTCACGGGGCCGGCGCTCGTGGATTTTTCACGAGACGGGGTCGATCTCGCGGTTCGCCATGGCCTCGGTCGTTACCCGGGCCTGCGCAGTGAGCGCGTTTTGACGGTCGAAGTGGTGCCGGTCGCCGCCCCGGGGCTGGTGGCGCGCCATGGCCATCCGGAACGCCCCGCCGACTTGGTGCGCTGGCCCCATGTCCATGACGCGGATCGCAAGGGCTGGCACCTGTGGTTCCAGGCGCAGGATGTGGACGAGATCGGGGCGCCGCGCGGACCCGCATTCGACGATCCGGGCCTGTTGCTGCAGGCCGTGCTCGGCGGCCAGGGGGCCGGCATGCTGCCCGCCGCGATGGTGGCGCTCGAACTCGCGGAGGGACGGCTGGTCAAGCTGGCCGATGCGGCGTGGCTCGAGGATTTCGCCTATTACCTTGTCTATCCGGAAGGCAATCGCCGCCAATCCAAGGTCGCTGCCTTCCGCAGCTGGATCCTGGACGCCGCGAATGGTCCGGTCCCGGCGTGAGCGATTGCGGATCGCCGGTCAGGATCGGGCGGCGTCGGCGACCTGGCCTGGCAAAGCGAGGCGCAGCTTCGCGGCGAGCCCGTCCCGGCGAAAGGGCTTTTGCAGGACCCAGGCCTCGCCCCGCAGGCTTTCGACATCCGCGAAGCCGGTGACGAAGATGATCGGCAGGCCGGGCCGCATGTGACGGGCGCACCGCGCGACTTCCGCGCCGTTCAGCTCGGGCATGGCAAAATCGGTGATGACGAGGTCGATCGACCGGTCGGCCGCGAGATGGTCGAGCGCCTGATGGCCATTCTCCGCCGACAGGACCGAAAATCCCAGGCTGTCGACCATTTCCGCCACGGTCTCCCGGACGCTCGGATCGTCGTCGACGACCAGGATCCTGGTCGGCCTGGGATCCATGGACGCCGTCGGGGCCGGGGTGACGATGGGCGCCTCGGCCGTCGCCGCCACGATGCGCGGCAGGTAGATCCGGACGATCGTGCCCTGGTCGACCGCCGTTTCGATGCGGATGCCGCCGCTCGACTGCTGGACCATGCCGTAGACCTGGCTGAGGCCGAGCCCGGTGCCCTTGCCCGGCGGCTTGGTCGTGAAGAACGGGTCGAACGCGCGCGCCAGTACGTCGTCGGTCATGCCGGTGCCGGTGTCGCCCACGGAGATCAGCACATATTCGCCTGCCGGCAGATCGTCGTGCCGCACGGGCTCGCCGATCGCCGCATTGTCGGTCGCGATGGTCAGCACGCCGCCGGCGGGCATGGCGTCGCGGGCATTGATCGCCAGATTGAGCACGACCAGTTCGATCTGCACCGGATCGACCAGGGCGCGCCACAGGTCCGCACGCAGCGCCAGCTCGACCCGGATCGTGCCGCCCAGCGTGCTGCGCAGCATCTCGGTCATGTTGCCGATCAGCCCGTTCAAGTCGACCGCTTCGGGCGATAAATGCTGCTTGCGGGAAAAGGCCAGCAACTGGCCGGTCAGCGTGGCGGCCCGATCGACCGCCTTCTGGATCGCCGCGAGCGACCGTTCGGTTCGCGCGCTCTGCTTCTCGAAATTCAGGAATTCGAGATTGCCCATGATCGCGGTCAGCAGGTTGTTGAAATCATGGGCGATGCCCGTGGTCAACTGACCGACCGCATCGAGCTTCTGCGACTGGTAGAGCTGGCCCTCGGCGCGTTCGCGAGCGAGCACGGCTTCGGCCTTCTCGCCCAACGCGCGGCTCAGGCTCTCGTAGGTGCCGAATTGGCGGGCCAGCGCCCAGGCGACCAGGGCGACGGCGAGGGCGCACAGGATGCCGGCGACGCCGATGACGCTCGACGTTTGCCGCCAGTCGGCCAGGATATCGTCGAGCGAACGGGTGACGTTCACGACCATCGGATAGTCCCGCAAGGCGCGAGTCGCCACGATCCGGCTGTAGCCGTCGATCGAGGCAGCGGTCTCGTAGACGCCGACGTCGCTGTGCAACAATGTCTCGGTGAAGGATTTGATCTGAAAGATCTTGCCGATGCCCTCGATCGAGGGGTAGCGCGCCAGCAGGATGCCGTCCCGACGCCACAAGCTGATGCCGCTGCCCGGTCCCAGCTGCAGAGCCTTATACAGATCCTCGAAATAGCTGAGGTTGATCGCCCCCAGCACCAGGCCGACGAACCGGCCCGAGGGATCGCTGATCCGGCGCGCGACATAGAGCGTCCAGGTCCCCGTGCCGCGATTCTCGACCGGTGCGCTCAGGTAGGGGCGGGATGTCGCCGTGTCGCGCAACGCCTGGAAATAATCGCGGTCGGCCACGTTGACCGTGGGGATGGGGTAGTAACGGGAAAAATTGATCAGATGGCCGTCGGCCGCGATCATGGTCACCGCGTCGAGCTGCGGCACGTCGGCCGCCCGGGCCTTCAACTGCCGATAGGTCATGGAGCCCGCTTCGACCCGTTCGAAATCCTCGGCCGACTCCACGCCGTCAGCCTTCACCTGATCGACGATGCCGCCGAGGATGAGGTCGACCCCCTGGATCGCCCGCGCCGTCTGTTCGGCCAGCGACAGGTTGAGCGTCATCAATTCGCGCTTGGAGTCGGCGATCTCCTTGGCGCGGGTTTCCAGGATGACGAACAGGGTGGTCGCCAGGACCAGCATCGCCAGAAAGGCGCCGCCTGCGATCGCCCAGCGGGTCGGCCGGCTGTCGCGCCATTGACGAGCCCAGTCGCGGCCCGTCATCGGCACGATCCCCGTCTTTCCATTCCCGTCTTCATCCGAGGCCGCTCCAGATCGGGCATGGCCATATCATACCGATACAGGGCAGACCCTGTCTCGGTACGCGTTTCGCGATCATGGCGGCTGGCTTATGATCCGCTACCTCGATCCATCGTTTCGTTTCTCAGGAGAAGCCCATGCCCCTCGTCCGCATCGACCTTCCGGCCGGCAGACCGGCGGAATATCACGCCGCCGTCGGGGACGTGATCTATACGGCCATGCTCGAGACCATCAACGTGCCGAAGAACGACCGTTTCCAGATCATCACTGAACATGCCGTGGGCGATCTCGTCATCGATCCGACCTACCTGGACATTCAGCGCTCGAAGGACGCGATCATCATCCAGGTGACGCTCAACGAGGGGCGCACCCTCGAAATGAAGAAAGCGTTCTACAAGGCGGTCGCCGACGGGCTGCACCAGCGCATCGGCCTGCGCCGTGAGGACGTCTTCATCGGTCTGGTCGAGGTGAAAAAGGAAAACTGGTCGTTCGGCAACGGCGAGGCGCAATACGCCTGAACCCGGTCAACCCGGCGGCCCGTCCAGCTTCAGATGATCGGCCGCCTGCCCGACCGCGCTCGAGATCAGCGATGCCGCGGTCGCGGTCCGCGGGAGGTGGAATTGGGGGCCGTCGCGCAGGCGGCAAGACCGGCGGATACGACCGCGGCCGTTAAGAATTTTCGCACCGACCCCTCGCTATAAGGCTGGGCGGGCGCACTGCCGCGGGGAAGCGTTCCTTGGCGCAGACGTCGCAGCCCGTGGCATTCCGGTACCGCCGGCGATCGGCCAGAGGAGAATTCGCATGGGGAAATATCTGGTTACCGGAGGCTGCGGCTTCATCGGATCCCACCTGATCGAAAGCCTGGAGCGGGACGGCCATACGGTCCGGGTGCTCGACGACCTGTCAACGGGCAAGCGCGAGAACCTGCCGCCGACGGCCGAACTCGTCGTCGGCGACGTCGCCAACGCCACGCTCGTGCGCCAGGCGATGGTGGGGGTCGACGGCTGCTTCCATCTGGCGGCGATCGCGTCGGTCGAGCGTGGCAACCTCGATTGGCTGGGGACCCACGCGGCGAACCTGACCGGCGCCATCGCCGTGTTCGATGCGGCACGGGTGCCGGGCGGCACGGGTATCCCGGTGGTCTATGCTTCGTCGGCCGCGGTCTATGGCGACGAGCCGGCCATGCCGCTGACCGAGCAGTCGCCGACCCGCCCGCTGTCGGCGTATGGCGCCGACAAGTTCGGGTGCGAGCTGCATGCCCGGGTCGCCGGCGTGGTCCATGGCGTGCCGACCGCCGGCATGCGCTTCTTCAACGTCTATGGCCCGCGCCAGGACCCGAAGTCGCCCTATTCCGGCGTCATCTCGATCTTCTGCGACCGGCTGGGCGCGCACCGGCCGATCACGATCTTCGGCGACGGTCAACAGACGCGCGACTTCGTCTATGTGCTCGATGTCGTGGCGAGCCTGCGCGCCGCCATGACGGGCATCGCGGGTAAACCCGGCGTCGCGACCGGCGTCTACAACGTCTGCACCGGCCGATCGACTTCGGTCGTCGACCTGGCCCGGACCATTGCCGGCCTGTGCGGCATCGACGCCGAGATCACGTTCGCGACGCCGCGCGCCGGCGAGATCCGGGTCTCGCTGGGCGCGCCCGACAAGCTTCGCTCGGAACTCGGCATCGACTGTCGCACCGAGATCGCCGATGGTTTGCGCGCGACGCTCGACAGCCTCAAGAATCGATAGCGGGACGAGGGCGGTACCCCCGCCCTCGTCCCGCATCAGGGTGTGGGAAAGTTCGGCGGCAGGTTGGACGGCCGATAGGTCGTATCGCCTTGCCAGCGCGCCACCACATGGGTCGAGATCACCGCCCCCGGGGGAATCGGCCGGGTTGCCGGCGGACCCCAGACGACCGTCCAGGCGTCATGGATCGGCCCCAGCGCAAGTTTGGGGTCGAGCGTCGTGTAGCGCTGGTACATCGCGGGATCGATCAGCACGCCCTGCGACTGCGCGCGCTCCATCATCCAGCCGAGGGTCAGGTCCGACAGACCACTGTCGGGCCAGCCGCCGCCGACATCGCCGTGGTTGCCGGCAAACCATTGCTGGTCGATCGTCTGCCCGGGTGCGGGCGCCGATGTCCACAGGGTCGCCGGAAACTCGAACCGGCGCTCGTTGATCGATACGGCGTGGTAGGCGGCCTTGACGTCCGGATGCAGCGAGGTGTCGAGAAAGCCGTAGAACTGGGCGTTGAAGCCCTGGAAGATGTCGCCCGGAATGCCCAGCGCCCCGACCGTGTCCCAGACGCCGACGACGGCAATGTCGATGTTTCCGGCGGTACCGCCGATTCTGTTGCCGTATTTGGCCCCGAGTGCCTCGAGCAGGGCTCGCCGGTTCGTGCCTGCCCGATAGGCGTCGAATGCATCCTCGGTCGTCTGGTCGACGAATTTGTCCGGATCGGGCAGGCCACAGACGGCGACCATGCCGGCCAGGCTGCGCGCGGTATAGGCGCCGCGGCTGAAGCCGAAGATGAAGATCTGGTCGCCGTCCTGGTAGCTATGGGCGATCTTGGTGTAGCCGTCCTTGATCTTGCCGAACAACCCGTCGCCGATCGCGCCACCGGCCAAACGCTCGAAGGCCGTTCCGTCGACGCCGACGCCATCGTCGTAGAACGGCAGCTGGTTCGAGCTGGTGACGAGGCTCTTGTAGAGCTTGTAGACGTTGGTATCGGCCGGTTGACCATCCGCCGTCTGGTCTGGATGGTTCCAGGTGCCATCCAAGCAAACGACGATATTCTTCGCCATCAACGCCTCCCCCGCAGGTTTATCCTACGATAGTACGCGGAAAGTGCGCATCTTCAATGACGGCGATCTATCGGGTCGGCACCGGCTCGGACGGCACCAGGCGCAGGAAGCTGGCGATGCTGGCGGCACCGGCGAATCCGGCGCCCAGCGCCAAGGCCAGGGCGGCACCCTGAGTGGACGAAAGGCCGAAGCACAGTGCCACCAGGGCGGCGCCCGTGCTCTGGCCCAGCAGCCGGGCGGTGGCGACGATGCCGCTCGCCCCGCCGCTGCGGCCGGGCGGCGCGCTCGCCATCAGCGCCTTGAGGTTGGGCGACTGGAAAAAGCCGAAGCCGAAGCCGCAGATCGCCATGCGCCAGCCGATGTCGAGCACGGTCGGATGGACCGGCAAGAGCGCCAGCAGCGCCATGCCCAGGCACAGCATCGCCAGGCCGAAGCCGCCGAGGATAGCCGGCGAATAGCGGTCGGACATCCGCCCGGCGATCGGCACGACGATGGCGACGACCACGGGCCAGGGCGTCATCAGCAACCCGGTCTCGACCTGGGTGCGGCCGAGCGCACCCTGGAAATAGAACGGCAAGGAGACGAATGCCAGGCCCTGGGCCGCGAAGGAACAGACGGCGGTCACGGCCGAAAGCGCGAACACCGGCCGGCGGAACAGGTCGACCGGCAGCATCGGCGCCGGATGGGCAGCCTGCCGGCGCAGCAGGAACAGGCCGAACAGGCCGGCGCCCAGGAATTCCGCCACGATCGAAGTCGGCGAGGCCTGATGGCCGGCCTCGCCGATCGCGACGATCAGCAGGCCGAAGGTGCCGGCGTTCAGGACTGCGCTCGCGATGTCGAACCGGTAGGTCGCCCGGTCGGAATGGGGCAGGGCCGGGATGGCGAGTGCGATCGCGAACAGGCCCAGTGGCACGTTGACCGCGAACAGCCATTGCCACGATGCGACCGACAGGATGGCCGAGGCGACCGTGGGACCGATGGCGAAGGACACGGCGACGACGAGCGCATTGAAGCCCACGCCGCGACCGAGCGATCGGGACGGGTAGATGAAGCGGATCAGCGCCGTGTTGACGCTCATGATGCCGCTGGCGCCGAAACCCTGGAACACGCGTGCGGCGGCCAGGGTCGGCAGCGACCAGGAGGCGGCGCAGACCAGCGAGGCGAGCGTGAAGACGGCGAGCCCGGCGATATAGATCCGCCGATAGCCGAGGATGTCGCCGAGCGAGGCCAGCGGCAGCAGGGAGACCATCAGGGCCAGCTGATAGGCATTGACCACCCAGATCGAGGCGGCGGGGCTCGCATTCAGATCGGCGGCGATGGTCGGCAGCGCGGTATTGGCGATCGCCGTGTCCAGCGTCGCCATGCCGACCGCGATGACCAGGGTCGTAACCGCCCAGCGCCGCCGCGCCGGTGGCAGACCGTCCGCCGCGACAGGCGGCGCGGCGGGCGTCTCGTCCAGTTCGTCCATCGATCACCGTGCGGGCCCAAGCGGCGGAAACTTGCATTTGCATTGATCCATGGGGCCCCACCGATGGCGAGATCGAAAAACGCAACGCTGGGTGCGGGTTGCCGGTTTTCGAGTGGCGTGAACGAACGGTTACGTGTGCTGCCGTATTGCCTGCCACACCCTTTCCGGCGTCGCCGGCATGTCGAAATGTCGGACGCCGAAGGGCGCCAGCGCGTCGACCAGAGCGTTCATCACGGCCGGCAGCGCCCCGGCGCAGCCGGCCTCGCCGCAGCCCTTTACGCCCAGCGGGTTGGTCGTGGCGGGCACCGGGTGGCTGGCGAAACGGAACGGCGGCGCGTGGATCGCACGCGGCATGGCGTAGTCCATGAACGAGCCGGTCAGCAACTGGCCCTGCTCGTCATAGACAGTGTGCTCCAGCAGCGCCTGGCCGATGCCCTGCAGCACGCCGCCATGGAGCTGGCCTTCGACCAGCAGCGGGTTGATGACCGTGCCGAAATCATTGACCATGGCATAGGCCGCGACCTCGACCACGCCGGTCTCCGGATCGATCTCGACCTCCGCCACGTGGCAACCGTTCGGGAAGGCGGAGGGTGGGTTGTCGGAGACATGGGCGACGTCGAGCGTCTCTGGCAGTTCCGGCGGCGCCTTGCCGGCCGCGACCAGCGTGCGGACCTGGCGCGCCAGCTCGATCAGCCCGATGCGCCGGTCGGTTCCGACGATGCCGAAGCCGCCGTCGGCGAATTCGATGTCGACGCTCGCCGCCTCCAGCACGAAGGCGGCGGCCTCGCGGCCCTTCTCGATCACCAGTTCGGCCGCTTCGAGCAGCGCTGTGCCGCTGGCGTTGGTCGAGCGTGAGCCGCCGGTGCCGCCGCCGGCGAGCAACTGGTCGCTGTCGCCCTGCATCAGGCGCAGCGTCTCGAACGGCACGCCAAGGTGCTCGACGACGATCTGGGCGAAGGTCGCGGCATGGCCCTGGCCATAGTCGAGCGTGCCGGTGACCATGGTGATGGTGCCGTCTTCTTCGAAGCGAAGGCCGCCCATCTCCTTGGACGGCGGCGCATTGACCTCGAGATAGCTGCCCAGGCCCCGCCCGCGCAGCCGCCCCCGGGCGGCGCTGTCCCGCCGACGCGCCTCGAACCCGTCCCAATCGGCAAGCTCCAGCGCCTGGTCGAGCAGGGCGCCGAATTCACCCGTGTCATAGGCCATGCCGGAGGGCGAGCTGTAAGGCATGGCCTCGGGTGCTATATGGTTGCGTCGACGCAGCTCGATCCGGTCGATACCCATCTCGGCAGCCGCCGTGTCGATCAGGCGCTCCATGTAGTAGTTGCCCTCGGGCCGGCCGGCGCCGCGATAGGGGCCGACCGTCGAGGTGTTGGTGAAGACGCTCTTTGAAGAGACCTCGATCAGCGGCGTGCGGTAGACGCCGAGGATGTTCTTGACCGCGTTCATGGTGATCGGCAGCGGCAGGCCCGGATAGGCCCCGGCATTGCCGTAGCCGGTCATCCGAACCGCGAGGAATCGGCCGTCGGCATCGAGCGCCAGCTCCGCATCGATGTCGTGGGCCCGGCCGTGATTGTCGGACATGAAGCTTTCCGACCGTTCGTCGGTCCATTTCACCGGCCGGCCCAGCGCACGCGCCGCATGCAGGATGCAGACATATTCCGGATAGACCCCGGCCTTCATGCCGAACGACCCGCCGACCTGGCCGGTCAGCACCCGGACCTGGGACGGCGGCACGCCCAGCACGTCGGCGGCCAGCGAATTGCGCAAGCCGAACACGCCCTGGCATCCGACGTTGAGGACCCAGCGGCCGTCCTCGATCTGGTATCGTCCGATCGCCGAGCGCGGCTCCATCGCGTTGACGATGACGCGATTGTTGACGAGGCCGAGCCGCGTCACGTGGGCGGCACGACCGAACGCAGCGGCGACGGCATCGGTATCGCCGAAATGGAAATCGAGCGCCAGGTTGCCGGGCACCTCGTCATGGACCAGCGGCGCGCCGGGCTCGCTCGCCGCGCGTGCATCGGTGACGGCGGGCAGGGGAGCGATGTCGAGCATGACCCGCTCGGCCGCGTCCTTGGCCTGCATCCTGGTCTCCGCGATCACGACCGCGACGGCCTCGCCCGCGAAGCGGACCCGCTCGGTCGGCAGTGCCGGGCGCCGCGGCGCCAGCATCGGCTTGCCGTGGCGGTCGATCGGGGTGACCGGGCACCTGAGCCCGCCATAGCCGGCGGCCGCCAGATCGGCGCCGATATAGACCGCCAGCACACCCGGCATGGCGAGCGCCTCGCTGGCGTCGATGCCGCTCAGCTGGCCATGGGCATGGGGGCTGCGCACCATGACCGCATAGGCTTGGCCGTCCAGGTTGATGTCATCGGTATAGCGGCCTGCGCCGCGCAACAGCTGGGGATCTTCGGTGCGGGTGACCCGCTGGCCGATGCCGAACGGAGACGGGGACGAAAGCATCGGATCGCTGTCAGGGGGCATTGGTTCCGTCCGGATCGATCAATGTTGGGCCGGCGCGCCGGGCTGGCGCAGCGGATGGGCGCGGGCGAATTCGTCCAGCGCCAGGCAATTCTCGACGATGCGGCTTACCGTCGGCAAGTCGCTGAAATCGACTTTGAAGCCGCGCGCGCCAGCCGCCTGGCTGACCAGGCACAGATCGGCGAAGGTCAGAGTGTCGCCATGGCAGAACAGGCCGGTCGCGGCATCGCCGGCCAGCCGCGCCTCGCCGACCGCCAGGCCTTCACGGAACCAGTGCCGGATCCAGGCGGTGCGCGCGGCCTCGTCCTGGCCCATTTCGTCGGCCAGGTAGCGGCGGATGCGCGGGGTGATCAACGGATGATGGTCGGCGGCCCAGATCAGCGACAATGCGCGTACCCGCGACCGGCCGCGCGCGTCGGCGGGCAGCAAGGGCGGGGTCGGATGGGTCTCTTCCAGATATTCCAGGATGGCAAGCGACTGGGTCAGCGGCGGCCCGTCGTCGATCCGGATCGACGGCACGGCAGCCGCCGGGTTCAGCGCCAGATAGTCCGGCGTGTGCTGCACGCCGGCGTCGATGTCGATCATCTCCTCCTCGAAGGCAAGGCCTTTGAGGTTGAGCGCCACGCGCACCCGGAACGACGCGGCGGAACGCCAAAAGCCGTACATCCTGATCATCGGCCGAGGTCTCCGGCCGTCATGCGCTGAAATCGCGCCGGCCAGTCTCCAGGCTGCAGCGTTTCCGATGATCCGTCGAGGGGCAGCCAGGACCGGTACCGCGACAAAATGGCCGCGGTACCGGGTCCGTCTCCCGGGCGTCAGCTTGCGAGCGGGCAATGGCCCTGGTTCAGGGGTCGGAAGGCCTCGGCCGCCGGGATGGTCTGGATCAGCTGGTAATAGTCCCATGGCGCCTTCGAAGCCGCCGGTGTCTTGACCTGGAACAGGTACATGTCATGGACGGCGCGACCATCGATCCGCAGGGTCGTCGTGCCGAACAGCGGATCTTCCATCGGGGCGGCGCGCATCCTGGCCAGGATCGGCCCCACCTCCTCGGTATCGGCGGCCGCCATCGCCTTCAGGTATTGCAGCACGGACGAATAGACGCCGGCCTGGTTGCCAGTCGGCATGCGGCCCTCGCGCTTGGCGCCGAAGCGCTTGGCGAAGGCACGGGTCTTGTCGTTCAGGTCCCAATAGAACGGTTCGGTCAGATAGAGGCCCTGGGCTGCCGGCAGGCCGACCGCGTTCACGTCGGTCAGCTGCATCAGCAGCGCCGCCAGCGTCTGATGTTGGGTCAGGCCGAACTCGGCCGCCTGCTTGACGGAATTGATCGTGTCGCCGACCGCGTTCGCCAGCCCGACGATCTTGGCATTCGAGGCCTGGGCCTGCAGCAGGTAGGATGAAAAATCCTGCGTGCTCGGGGGATGGCGCACGCTGCCCACGACCTTGCCGCCCGACGCGATGACCGTCGCCGCGGCGTCGCGTTCCAGCGCCTGGCCGAAGGCATAGTCGGCCGTGACGAAGAACCAGCTGTCGCCGCCCTTCTGGACCACGGCCTTGGCGGTGCCGTTCGCCAGCGCCCAGGTGTCGTAGGTCCAATGCACCGTGTTGGGCGAGCATTTCTCGCCCGTGAGGTCGGCGGTGCCGGGGCCCGACGCCAGGAACGCGGTATGCGGCGCGTTGCGCACCGCCTCGTTCACCGACAGCGCCACCGAGGAGAACGGCACGTCGACGACCGCGTCGACCTTGCCTTCCTCGACCCAGCGGCGGGCGGTGGCCGCCCCGATGTCGGCCTTGTTCTGGTGGTCGGCGACGATGACCTTGACGGGGATGCCGTTGACCTTGCCGCCGACGTCCTCGACCGCGAGCTCGGCGGCCGCTACCGAGCCGGCGCCCGTCGAGTCGCTGGCGAAGCCGGACATGTCGGTCAGCACGCCGATGGTGATCGCGTCCGATTTGATGGCGGCCTCGGCACTGCCGCTCGCCAGCAGGGCCGCACAGGCAAAGGCTGAAAACAGTTTCATGGAATCCTCCCTAAAGCGCTTCTTGGTTCGTTCGTTCATTTGCCGCGCAGGCGTTTGAGTTCGGCCGCGGCACGGTCGACCCGGACCGTGCCCTGGGCGACCAGGACACGGGCGACCTGTTCGATCTCGGCCCCCACGGCGCCCGCCATCATCGCGATGTTCTGGGCGTGCAGCGCCATATGACCCTTCTGGATGCCGGTCGTGGCCAGGGCCTTGAGCGCGCCGAAATTCTGGGCGAGGCCCACGGCCGCGATGATCCGCGCCAGTTCCTCGGCGCTATGCACGCCGAGCAGCTTCAGGCAGGCCTTGGCTGTCGGGTGCAGCTTGGTGGCGCCGCCGATCAGGCCGACGGCGAGCGGCAGCTCGATCGTGCCGCTGAGATGTCCCTCACGCGTCACCTCCCAGCGGGTCAGGCTGCCATAGTGGCCGTCGCGGGCGGCATAGGCATGGGCGCCGGCCTCGACCGCGCGCGTGTCGTTGCCGGTGGCCAGCACCACCGCGCTGACGCCGTTCATGATGCCCTTGTTGTGGGTGGCGGCGCGGTAGGGATCGGCGGCGGCGAATTGATAGGCGCTGATCATGCCGTCGCGCACGGCCTCGCCGCCGATCGCCTCGCAGGTCCAGGTCGCCCGCGCCCGTGCCAGGCGCCGGTCGGCGAGGTTGGACAGGATGCGCAGGTAGACCCGGCCGCCGGTCCAGGCGCTGATCTCCGGCGCCAGCTTTTCCGCCATGGTATTGACCGCGTTCGCGCCCATGGCGTCCCGCGTGTCGACGATCAGGTGAGTGATGACCATGGGGCCGCCCAGGGTGTCGATGACCCGCACCTCGACGTCCCGGAAGCCGCCGCCCAGTTGCAGCAGGATCGGATCGCAGGCGTCGCAGATCGCCTTGATCTCGTCGCGCCGCTCCAGGATCTTGATACGGCTGGCGAACGGGTCGCTCAAACCGACCAGCTGGATCTGCGCGATCATCAGCGCGCCCGACATGGACCCGACGAAGCCGCCGGTGTCGTAGCATTGGCGGGCCGAGTTGCAGACGGCGGCCACGACCGAGGATTCCTCCGTCGCCATCGGCACCAGCACGTCGCGGCCGTCGACCTTCATGTTCGTGGCGATGCCGATGGGAATGCTGATGGCGGAGATCGCATTCTCGATCAGATGGTCGATCAGATGCGGGTCGACCTGGCCCAGGCCGCGCAGATGGGCGACCGTGTCGGCGTCCAGATCCGCGAAACGGGCGACCGTGTCCAGCCGCTCGCCCAGCGACTGCTTGTGAAATCCGGAAATGCGGGAACTGGGACCGGTCATGGGCGCGTCTTGTCCTTCCACGGGGTGGCTCGGCCGGGAAGCGACGGGACGGGCCGCGCGAGGCGACGCCCGATGATCCTCCCAGAGTACCGCATTGGTGCGGCTGTTACGGCGCGGAGTGTCGCGTTCATCCGAGGCATCCGGAAGGGACAGTTTCCAGAAGTAGCGCAATCAGTGTACCAGTGAGATCACTGGTACAATCGCGAGCTGGAGCCATGTCGATCGAGAAGACGCCGGGGCGCTGCGCCCGGATCGTCGAGAGCGTCATCGGCCTGATCGAGGGCGGCACGCTCAAGACCGGCGAGCGGCTGCCGGCGATCCGCCGCGCAGCGGAAAATCACGGCGTGTCGAAGAACACGCTGGCCGACGCGTACGACCGGCTGGTCGCGCTCGGCTACCTGGAGGCGCGGCGGGGCTCGGGCTACTATGTCCGGCCGATCCGCCTGAAGCCGATGGCGGCCCGGCCGCCCCATGTCGCCGAGGCGCTGGACCTGGTCTCGCTGCTGCGCGAGCAGCTGGAGCAGCATTACGCGGTCCGGGTCGGCGACGGCCGGCCGCCGCCGTCCTGGATGGAGGATTCCGAGGTCGGCCGGCATCTGAACGCCGTCGGCAGCCGGCAGGGTGGCGAGGTCAGTCATGGCTACGGCCATCCGCGCGGCTTCCGACCGCTGCGCGAACGGATCGCGCTGACCTTGGCGGAGCGGTCGATCACGGCGTCGCCGGACCAGATCCTGCTGACCCAGGGTGCCAACCATGCGCTCGACCTGATCGTCCGCAACCTGGTGGCGCCGGGCGACGCGGTACTGGTCGACAGCCCGGGCTATTATCCGCTGTTCGGCAAGCTGAAGCTGGCCAAGGCCGAAATGGTCGGCATCCGGCGCCTGGCCGACGGGCCCGATCTGGCGGACCTAGCCGCCAAGGCCGCGACCACCCATGCCAAAGTCTTCTTCACCCAGTCGCTCGCGCATAATCCCACGGGCGGGTCGCTCACCCTGCCGATCGCTCATCGGATGCTGCAGATCGCCCAGCGCCATGGGTTGCACATCGTCGAAGACGATCCGTTCGCCGACGTGCTGCCACCCTCGAGCCCGCGTCTCGCAGCGCTCGACCAGCTGGAACGGGTGACCTATGTCGGCACTTTCTCCAAGACCCTGTCGGCCAGCCTGCGCGTCGGCTATATCGCGGCAGGCCAGCCGCTGGCCGACGCGCTGGCCGATCTCAAGATCCTGACCATCGTCAGCACGAGCGACCATATCGAACGGATCATCCACAACCTGATCGTCAGCGGCCAGTATCGCCGGCACCTGCAGCGCCTGCGTGCGCGCATCGAGGAGTCGACCGTCGGCGCGCTGCGGCAGCTCGATCGCCTGGGCGTCCGGATCTTCGGGGTGCCGTCGGGCGGATTCTATCTGTGGGCGCTGTTGCCGGATACGGTCGACGAGGCCGATCTGACGCGCCGTGCGGTCGAGCACGGCATCTTCATGGCGCCTGGCGCCGTCTTCATGCCGGATCGGCTGGCCGCCGGCCCGGCCATCCGCATCAACGTCGCCTATGCCAGCGACCAGCGGTTCCTGGATTTCCTGAAGATCTATCTGGCCGGAAAGTAAATCAGGCCGACGGCCAGGCCCTGAGCGTCATGGCGACGATGCTGTAGAGCGCTTCGCGGCCGGCGCCGGAGGTCGCCTGGACCGCCATGCCATGCGCCAGGGTCATGACATAGCGCGCCAGTTCGGCCGGATCGCAGTCGGCGGGCAGGTCGCCGCTGGCACGTGCCTCTTCCAGCCTGCGGCCCAGCACGGCCTCGCCGGCGACCCGGCGGCCGACCAGTTCCTGCTTGATCGGCTCCGCCTCTTCGGAGCAGGCGAGCGCGCCGTTCATGCCCATGCAGCCGGACGGATGGACCGGATCGGTCTGCGCGTCGGCAAATCCATAAAGCAGGTGGCTGACGACGGCGCGCGCGGTCGGCTGCTTCATCGCTTCGCGGGTGAAGGCCATGCAGGTACTGTCGTACCGGTCCAACGCCTTGCGGAACAGTTCTTCCTTATTGCCGAAAGTCGCATAGAGGCTGGGCCGCGTGATGCCCATGGCCTGCGTCAGGTCGGACAGCGACGTGCCCTCGTAGCCCTTGCGCCAGAACAGGTCCAAGGCGCCGTCGAGCGCGTCGTCGATGTCGAATTCGCGAGGGCGTCCCATCGCCGATCGGTCCTTATTATTTCCTACCGATCGATATGTAATGCGCTTGACAGGGGACGTCCAGTCATCCCAGCATGGCGCGTCGATCGGTCCTGTACCGGATCGGCAGGCTCCTCGCACCTGTTCGAACCGCTCGTTCGCAGTTGCAAAATAAATTCATACCAAATGGTAGGGAACCCGTTGACGTCGTCCGGTTCCCTCCCTACCTAGACGGTACTGTACCGATCGGTACGATTCGGAATCGAGCAGTTCCGATCCGCCGGCCTCCCTTTCGGTGTTCCGCGTCACGCTCCAGCGAGCGGACCCATCTGCCCTTCTCGCACCCGCCCCGCCTTGGGGGTGCCACAGGAATTCGCCATGCGCCTTTCGTTCGCCGCCGCCTTCTCCACTCTCCTGCTCGCCGGCACCGTCCTCTCCGGTTGCGGCGAGGAAGCCAAGTCCCAGCCGGCACCGCCGGCGGCGCCGACCAAGGTCGACGTGACCGGCGTCGTGTTCCGCGACCTGCATCAATGGGACGACGTCACCGGCCATCTGGAAGCGATCGATTCGGTCGAGGTGCGCGCCCGGGTCGGCGGCTTCATCGACGAGGTCAAATTCAAGGACGGCGCCAAGGTCAAGAAGGGCGAGGTGCTGTTCCAGATCGATCCCCGGCCGTTCCAGGCCGAGGTCGACCGGCTGGCGGCCGAGGTCGATCGCGCCAAGGCGAAATCGGTCGTGGCCGTCGCGGATGGCGAACGCGGCCAGCGGCTGATCGCGCAGAACGCGGTCGCCCGCAGCGAGTTCGAGCGGCTGCAGGCCGAAGCGGCGTCGGCCAAGGCCGATCTCGGTGCCGCCCAGGCCGCGCTGCGCATGGCCCAACTCAATCTGGAATTCACCCATGTGGTCTCGCCGATCGACGGCCGGGTCTCCAAGGCGATCATCACCCACGGCAATTTGGTGACGACCGCGGACCTGCTGACCCGGGTGGTGTCCGACGGCAAGCTCTACGCCTCGTTCAATACGGACGAGCAGACCTACCTGAAATATGCCGCCGCCGAGCGCGATCGCGGCGCGCCGGTCGAACTGGGCCTGATGACCGAGGATGGCTACCCTCATCACGGCACCCTGGCGTTCCTCGACAATGCGCTCGATTCCAAGAGCGGCACGATCAACGGTCGCGCCATCTTCGAGAACGAAGACGGCAGCCTGACCCCAGGCCTGTTCGCCCGCATCCGGCTGATGAGCGTCGGTACCGAAAAGGTGGCGCTGGCGCCGGAACGCGCGCTCGGCACCGATCTCGGCCGCCGCTTCGTGCTCGTGGTCGATGCCCAGCACGCGGTGCAATACCGGCCGGTGGCCCTTGGGCCTGCCGTCGGCGAGATGCGCGTCATCCGCTCCGGCCTGCAACCCGGCGACGTCGTCGTGGTGAGCGGCCTGCAGAAGGTGAAGTCCGGCGACATCGTCGATCCGGTCACGACGCCGGCTCCGCAGGTCGCAGCGCTCTACCAGTAGTTTTCGGGATCGGCAGCGGGCCCTGACGGGCCCGCACGCCCCCTTCACGTTCTCTCGCGGAAAGCGCGATCATGAATTTCTCCCGATTCTTCGTGAACCGGCCGCGCTTCGCGGCCGTGCTCTCCATGGTCATCTTCATTGCCGGCCTGGTGGCCTTGCCCCAGCTGCCGATCGGTGAATATCCGGAAGTCGTGCCGCCGACGGTCATCGTGAAGACGACCTATGCCGGCGCCGAGCCCTCGACCATCGCCGAAACCGTCGCCTCGCCGCTCGAGCAATCGATCAACGGCGTCGAAGGCATGCTCTACCAGTCGTCGCAGTCGACCGCCGACGGCGTCATGACCCTCACCATCACCTTCGCGCTGGGCACCGACGGCGACAAGGCGCAGGTCCTGGTGCAGAACCGGGTCGCCCAGGTGCTGGCCCGCCTGCCGCAGGAAGTGCAGCGCGTCGGCGTCACCACGACCAAGGCGTCGCCCAGCCTGATCCTGGTCGTGCATCTGACCTCGCCCAACAACCGCTACGACATGCTGTACCTGTCGAGCTATGCCCAGCTCCACGTCAAGGATCCGCTGGCCCGTGCCTATGGCGTCGGCGACGTGCAGACCTTCGGTTCGGGCCCCTATTCCATGCGGGTCTGGCTCGATCCGGAGAAGCTCGCCTCCCGCGGCATGACCGCCGGCGACATCGTGGCGGCGCTCAAGGAGCAGAACGTTCAGGTCGCGGCCGGCCAGCTCGGCGCGCCGCCGGTCGACGGCAAGGCGGATTTCCAGATCTCGATCAACGCCCAGGGCCGCCTGACCAGCGAGGACGAATTCGGCAACATCATCATCCGGGCCGGCAACGATGGCGAGATCAGCCATCTGCGCGACGTCGCCCGCATCGAACTGGGTGCCGACAGCTACGCGCTCCGCTCGCTGCTCGACGGCAAGCAGGCGGTCGCCATTCCGGTGTTCCAGCGGCCGGGCTCCAACGCCCTTCAGATGGCCGCCGACGTCAAGTCGACCATGGAGAAGCTGAAGCAGGACTTCCCCGAGGGCGTCGATTACGACATCGCCTATGACACGACCGGCTTCGTGACCGAATCGATCCACGCCGTCGTCCACACCTTGTTCGAGGCCATCCTGCTGGTCGTGCTCGTGGTCGTGGTGTTCCTGCAGGGCTGGCGCGCCTCGATCATCCCGCTGATCGCGGTGCCGGTGTCGCTCATCGGCACCTTCGCAATCATGCTGATGCTGGGCTTCGGCCTCAACGCGCTCACTCTGTTCGGTCTCGTGCTGGCCATCGGCATCGTGGTCGACGACGCGATCGTCGTGGTCGAGAACGTCGAGCGCAACATCGCGCTGGGCCTGGCGCCGGCGGCGGCGGCCCGCAAGGCCATGACCGAAGTGACCGGCCCCATCGTCTCGACCGCGCTCGTGCTGTGCGCCGTGTTCGTGCCGACGGCCTTCATCAGCGGCCTGACCGGCCTGTTCTACCGGCAGTTCGCGCTGACCATCGCGATCAGCACGGTGATCTCGGCCTTCAATTCGTTGACCCTGTCGCCGGCGCTCGCCGCCGTGCTGCTGAAGTCGCACCATGCGCCCAAGGACCGGTTCGAGCGCTTGCTCGACGCGGTATTGGGCTGGTTCTTCCGGCCGTTCAACCGTGTGTTCGCGCGGGCGTCGGCCGGCTATGTCGGCGGCGTCTCTCGGCTGGTCGGCCGCTCGGTGCCGGCGCTCGTGCTCTATGTCGGCCTGCTGGGATTGACCGCCTTCAGCTTCATGCGCACACCGACCGGCTTCGTGCCGCAGCAGGACAAGCTTTACCTCGTCTCAGCCGTGCAACTGCCCGACGCCTCCTCGCTCGACCGGACCGAGGCGGTGATCCGGCGGATGGACGACATTGCCAAGCACACACCGGGCATCGTCCACACCGTCTCGTTCCCCGGCTTGTCGATCAACGGCTTCGTCAACAGCCCCAATTCCGGCATCGTGTTCGCCGTGCTGGACGGGTTCGACAAGCGGCGTGATCCCTCCATGTCGGCGGCGGCACTGGCGGCCAAGCTGAACCAGGAATTCTCCGTCATCTCAGAAGGGCGGATCCTGGTGTTCCCGCCGCCCTCGGTGCAGGGCCTGGGCACGATCGGCGGCTTCCGCATGCAGATCGAGGATCATGCGGGCCTCGGCCCCGACGCGCTCTTCAAGGCGACGCAGAATCTGATCGCCAAGGCGCGCAAGGACCCGAGCCTCGCCGGCATCTTCTCGAGCTACCAGATCGGCGTGCCCAAGATCCGTGCCGACGTGAATCGCGAGAAGGCCCGTGCCCAGGGCGTGGCGCTGGGCGACCTGTTCGAGACCATGCAGGTCTATCTGGGCTCGCTCTACGTCAACGACTTCAACCGGTTCGGCCGCACTTACCAGGTCAACGTCCAGGCCGACCAGCGTTTCCGCCTGCAGCCCGAGGACGTGCTGAAGCTGCAGACGCGCAACCAGGCGGGTCAGATGATCCCGTTGGGTGCCTTCGTCACGGTCAACGAGACGACCGGGCCGGAATCGACCAACCACTATAACGGCAACCTGACGGCCGAGATCAACGGCGGCCCGGCCCCGGGCTACAGCACGGGCCAGGCGCAGGCGGCGATCGAGGCGTTGGCCAAGCAGGAACTGCCCAACGGCATGAGCTTCGAATGGACCGAGCTCACCTACCAGCAGATCCTGGCCGGCAACACGGCGGTCTACATCTTCCCGATCTGCGTGCTGCTCGCCTTCCTGGTGCTGGTGGCGCAGTACGAAAGCTGGTCGCTGCCGCTCGTCGTCATCCTGATCGTGCCGATGTGCCTGCTCTCGGCCCTGGCCGGCGTGCAGATCACCGGGGGCGACAACAACGTCTTCACCCAGATCGGCCTGATCGTGCTGGTTGGCCTCGCCTGCAAGAACGCGATCCTGATCGTCGAGTTTGCCCGCGAGCGCGAGATGGAAGGCGACACCACGCTCCATGCGGTGCTCGAGGCCTGCCGCCTGCGGTTGCGGCCGATCCTGATGACCTCGATCGCCTTCATCATGGGCGTGGCGCCGCTCGTCCTCTCCGAAGGCGCCGGGTCGGAAATGCGGCGCGCCATGGGCATCGCCGTCTTCTCCGGCATGTTGGGCGTCACCTTGTTCGGCCTGGTGCTGACGCCGGTCTTCTACTGGACGATCCGGCGGCTGAGCGGGCGACCGCTGACCAAGCACGTGGAAGAGCCCGATGTGGCGCTTCCTTCACCTTCCTTGCCGGTTTGAGGCGCGTCATGAAACTTCTCCGTTCGGCCTTGCTCGGCAGCGTCTCGCTGCTGGCGGCCGCCTGTGCCGTGGGCCCCGACTACAAGGCCCCGGAACCCGCCCCGGTCGTCGTCCAGCACGCCGATCCGGTCAGCTTCATCCAGTCCGACGCGGACGCCGACTGGTGGCACGCGTTCGAGGATGCGGAACTCGACGGCCTGGTCAAACGGGCGCTCGCGGGCAATCTCGACCTGCGCGCCTCGGTCGACCGGGTCCGCCAGGCCCGTGCCCTGTTCGACGATCGGCGGCTCGACCAGTTCCCGCGCGTCACCAGTTCCGGCGGCTACAATCGCAGCTACGAGCAGGTGCCGGGCTTCGGCACGAAGCGGGCGAACGTGCAGAGCGCGGACCTGGGCTTCGATGCCGGTTGGGAAATCGACCTGTTCGGCCATGTCCAGCGCAGCGTCGAGGCGGCCGATGCCGATGCCGGCACGACCGAGGCCGAGGCGCGCGACGCCCAGGTCACCGTCGCGGCCGAGGTCGCGCGCAACTACTTCGAACTGCGCGGCGCGCAGAACCGCCGGGTCGTGGCCGAGCATAACGCCCAGACCCAGCGCGAGACGCTGAAGTTGACCCAGACCCGGGTCGAGGTCGGCCGGGGCGATCCGACCGACATCGAGAGCGCCAAGGCGCGGCTCGCCGGCATCGAGGCGACCATCCCGGCCTTCACGGCCGACGAGACGCGGGCCACCCAGCGCCTGGCCGTCTTGGTGGGTGAGCGGCCGGGCACGCTCGATGCCGAACTGGCGCCGCTCGCCACACCGGCGAAGCCCCTGGTCAAGGCTCTGCCGATCGGCGACGCCAGCGGCTTCCTGCGCCGCCGGCCTGACGTGCAGGCGGCCGAACGGCGGCTCGCGGCCGAAACCGCGCGTGTCGGCGTCGCGACCGCCGACCTGTTTCCCCGGGTCACGGTGACCGGCTTCATCGGCCTGCTGTCGGGCGACGTCTCGCAGCTGTTCACCCATGGCGCCGGCGCCTATTCGGTGGCGCCGGCCGTGACCTGGCCGGCGCTCGACCTGGGCGGTGCCCATGCCCGTTTGCGTGCCCAGGAAGCGAAGTCGGACGAGAGCCTGGCCAACTACGACCAGACCGTTCTGCGCGCGATCGAGGATCTCGAGACCGCGCTCGACTCCTATCACCAGCAGCAGGCCCAGATCGGCAAGCTGTCGGATCAGGTCGCGGCCTCGCGCCGGGCGGCCGAGCTGGCGCGGATCCGCTACCAGGAAGGCACGACCGATTTCCTGGTCCTGCTCGACGCCCAGCGGACCCAGCTTCAGGCCGAAGACGCGCTCACCGCCGCGGAGACCAGTGCAAACACCGACATCGTCGCCATCTACAAGGCGCTCGGCGGCAGCTGGGCCTGAGCCCGGTTGGCGCCCCATCCTCTTTCCAGGAGTCTTCCCATGTCCTTCACGCTCTACGACGCTTCGATCCCGGTCTTCCTGCGCGCGCTCGGCCAGCTGTCGTCCATCCTGGACAAAGCGGTCGCCCACGCCGAGGCCAGGAAGATCGACCCGGCGATCTTCATCAACGCGCGCCTGGCGCCGGACATGTACTCGCTGGCCCGCCAGGTCCAGTCCGCCAGCGACGCGGCCAAGTTCGGCGCCGCCCGCCTGTCCGGCGTCGAGGCGCCCAGCTTTCCGGATACCGAGGCGACCTTCGTCGAGTTGCAGGAGCGTATCGCCAAGACCGTCACTTTCCTGAAGAGCGTCGATCCCGCCGCGATCCAGGGCCAGGAGGGCCGCGAGATCGTCCTGAAGCGGCCCGGCGGTGACGTGCACCTGACCGGCGCCTCGTACCTCCAGGGCCTGGCGCTGCCGAATTTCTATTTCCACGTGGTCACGGCCTACGCGATCCTGCGCCACAATGGCCTGGCGGTCGGCAAGCTGGACTATCTCGGCAATCCGTAGAGCGATTCTCGATCACCTCGTGATCGAAGATCGCCGAGACGTTATTGATCTGGAGCGATTTCTCGTCGTTCAGATGAGTTCATCCGAACGATAAGCGCTCTGGGCGTCAGCTCGCGGTCTGGCGCTTCGCCTCGACCGCGAGGGACTGCAGGTCCTTGGCCGAGGCCGAGGCGACCAGGCTGTAGCCGAGGCCCCGGTCGGACCAGGCGAAGCCGTTGATGGCGCCATGGGAATGCTCGGCCAACGGCATGTCGCGCTCGATCGTCATGGGCCGGACCAGCATGGCGAGCCTGACGCCGTGATCGTCGTCGTAGAGGAACAGGGCGGCCGGGCCATGCGGCGTCGGCACCAGCCGCCCGCCCATGAAGCGATAGCCGGAGGACGCCAGGTCGGGGACGGCGACCGGGTGCTGCAACCGCTCGGATACCCAATGCACCAGTTCGCCGCGATCGTCGGCGCGCAGCTCGACCGGTCGCAGATGGTCGGGCGCATAGACCATGTAGCTTTCGGCCGCCTCCTGGGCCAGTGAGGCGATGCCGCCGGGCGCCGGTCCGTCCTCGTGGGACAGCGTCCAGCCGCCGAGGCCGCCCAGCATCAGGAGGACGGCCGCCGCCGCGGCGGTGCGCCACGATTGACGCTGGGGTGCCCGGCGCGCTTCGATCATGTGGCCGAGGTTCAATTCCGGCGGTATCGGCTCTTCGGCGAAGGGAGCGAGTGCTGCGCGCAGCACGTCGCGATCGCGGCCATAACCGGCGATCCGGCCGGCCTCGATCGGATGCTGGGTCAGGTATTCGTCGACCTCGGTCACCCGCGCCGCATCGAGTTGCCGATCTATGTAGGCTTGCAGGTCCTCCTCGGTGATCGGGCGGCCGGCGCTCATTTCACTCTCCGCAGCGTCGGGCGCTGGGTCGGGGCCGAAGCCTCCGAAAGGGCGCGCGACAGTTTTTCCCGGGCGCGGGACAGGCGCGACATCACGGTGCCGACCGGAATGTCCAACACCTGTGCCGCCTCGGCGTAGGACAGGTCCTCGACCGTGACGAGCAACAGCACGCTGCGCTGCTCTTCCGGCAGGGTCTCGAGCGCCCGCAGTACTTCGCGATGCCGCAGACCGTCCTCCTGGGTCGCCGGCCGGGCGGTGACATCTTCGTCGGCCTGGTCGAGGCCGACGTGATGGCCGCGCCGGGCCAACTGGCGCAGGCGGCTGATCGCCAGATTATGCAGGATGGTGAACAGCCAGGTCCGCGCGTCGCCGTCGTTGCGCCGCTGATGCCAGCGGGTGATCGCCCGTTCCAGGCAATCCTGCAGCAGATCGTCGGCCGCGGACCGGTCGCGCAGCAACGACCGCGCGTAACGCCGCAGCGCCGGAATCATCGGCTCGACCAGCAGCATCATGTCTTTCATGGCTCGCTCACCCCCCGCGATGCCTTTCCCAGCGAGCATAGTGCGACGAAGGCCGTCCGGCGGGACAATTCTTTTCCGCCGGACGGCCTGTCATTATTGTGCCTGGACCTGGACCGGCGCGCCTGTCTGGGCGGCGGTGCCGGACGCGATCACCAGATAGCGGCGCTCGCTCTTGACCTCGCTCTGCACGATCTGCCGGATCGGGCCGATCGCATCGACGATGGCGCCGCCAGCCGGGTTGGTCATGAAGGCCTGCAACGACTGCAGCTTGCCGCGGCCATCCGGCCTGGTCGCGAGCGCCAGCACATAGGGCTGCTTCGGCTGCAGCCCGGTCACCGAGGCCTGCAGCACCTGGGTCAGGCCCTGGTCGAACAGCGAGACGCTGGTCGGTGCCTCGGCCGGCGCCTTGCCCCTGGCCGTCGGCACGAGCGTCAGATGCACCGCCTGGCCGGAAACGCCCAGCGACACCAGGTTCTGCAACCCGTCGCCCTCGGGCACGGCATTGGAGAGATAGGCGACGGCCTGCGGTGCCTGGCCGACCGGGACTGTGGCGACGACCTTGTTGGTCAAGGTGTCGATTGCGACGAAGGCGTCGTCGTTCTCCAGCCCGACATAGACCCTGCTGCCGTCGCCCGATGGCCAAATGCCGTGGGGCAGCTTGCCCACGGGTATGGTCGCGACCAGGGAGAAATCATCGGTCTTGAACACTTTGACCTCGTTCAGCCCGCCGATGGTCACGTAGGCGAACGTGCCACTGGCGTTGTGGACGATGTTGACGTGGTTGGTGATCGGGCCCGTGTCGATCGAGGTCAGCACGTTGAACGGCGGCTTGGCGTTGAACACTTCGGTCCGGCCGATGTCTTTCAGCGTGAACCAGACCTGGTTCCCGTCGGGCGTCGCCGCGATGTTCGGGCAGAACGGGCTGTCCTGCTTCACCTGCGCCACGATCTGGTGGTCGGCGACCGTGACGACATCGACCTCGGGATTGAACGAGGAGCAGACGTAGCCGTATTTTCCGTCGGGCGAGAAGATCTGCATGCCCGGACCTGCCGGCGTCACGATGCGCGTCTTTTCCTCGTAGGTCGTGCCGTCGAGCACGGCGACATAGTTCTCGCCGCGCACGGTGACCCAAACTTCCTTGCCGTCGGGCGTGAAGAATGCCTCGTGCGGGGCGCGGCCGACATAGGTCGTGTGCTTGACCGCGTTGGTCGCCGTGTCGATGAAGGTGACCGAGTTCGAGCCGATCGAGACCACGGCCAAGGTGTGATGATCGGGCGAGAAGCCCATGCCATGGACCAGGACCTGGCCCTTGTAGAGCGGGCTGAAATTGCCCGGCGATGGGTCGCCCAGCTTGATCACGCCCAGGGTCTTGTTGTCGACCGGATCGACGACCGAGACCGTGTTGGAGAATTGCTCCGCCGCATAGACCCGGTCGCGGTGGCTGACCGCCACGTCGGGATCGGATGCCGCACCCGGCGCCTGGCCGGCGAACGCGGGCGACAGGGCGGTGGCGGCGAGCAAGGTCGCCAGGAAAAGCGCTGGTTTCACGTCAATGATCCTTGTGCATGGTCGTTGCGGCCGCCTGGTCGGGCGAGGCGACAGAGGGGGGCAGCGGCTGGCCGAGGGCGAGGCGCATGGCCGCGATCTCCTGCTGCTGCTCGACGATGATTTCCTGGGCGATGCGGCGCAGTTGCTCGTTATGGCCGTGGCGCAATTCGGCCTGGGCCATATCGATGGCGCCCTGGTGATGGGGTACCATCATGGCGACGAAATCCTTGTCGACGTCGCCCGACGGCTTCGGCGCCATGCCGTCCATCATCTTGCCCATGGCCGCGGCATTCTCGGCCAGGAACGGCTTCTCAGCAGGATCGGCGGCATAGGCCGGTGCGGCAATGCCCGCCAGGATGAGGGCGAGGAGTGTTTTCGGGGGAAGGTTCCACATGATGCCTCCATGATGGCGAGGTCGCCGTCATGGGGTGGACGCCGGTCTGGCGGCTTTATTCCGCAGCTTTGGAAAATCTTTCCGGGATCTGGAAATTCATGTCCAAACGGCATATGTTATGGCATATGCCGAGGAGATCGCGATGTATCCCGAGCGCCAAGTCAAACTGTTCAAGAACGGTCGAAATCAGGCGGTCCGGATTCCGCGTGAATTCGAGCTGCCGGGCGAGGACGCCATCATGCGCAAGGAAGGCAATCGGCTGATCATCGAGCCCGTTCCACCGAAGTCGCTGTTGGCCTTGTTGGCCACGCTTGAACCCATCGATGAAGAGTTTCCAGAGATTGAGGATCTGCCGCCCGATCCGGTCGACCTCTGATGCGCTACCTGCTCGACACGAACATCATTTCCGATCTCGTCCGCAATCCGGCTGGTCGCATCGCGCAGCAGATCGAATTGATTGGGGAGGCGCAGGTTTGCACCAGCATCATCGTGGCGTCCGAGTTGCGCTATGGAACAACAAGGAAAGCTTCGCCAAAGCTTATGGCCCAGCTTGAGATCGTGCTGAGCGGATTTGAAATCCTACCGCTGGAGGCGCCGGCCGACGCGATCTATGGAGCGATTCGAACCCAGCTTGAGCGGAGCGGCACCCCCGTCGGCGGCAACGACATGTTCATCGCCGCGCATGCGATGGCGCTCGGCTATACCGTCGTGACCGACAACGAGCGGGAATTTTCGCGGATCGAGGGCCTGAACCACGAGAATTGGCTCAGGCCCGACTGACCGCTCAGATGTGGATCGCGTGCCCCAGCGCCTTCAGCGCCGCTTCGTGGAACGCCTCGCTCAGGGTCGGATGGGCATGGATCGTGCCGGCCAGATCCTCCAGAACGGCGCCCATCTCCAGGGCCAGCGCAAATTCACCGGACAGTTCCGAGACGTGGGAGCCCACGGCCTGGATGCCGATGATGCGATGGTCCGACTTGCGCGCGACCACGCGGACGAAGCCGCCTTCCTTGTCGCCCTCCAGGGTCAGGGCGCGGCCGTTCGCCATGTAGGGGAACTGGCCGACGACGGTCTCGAGCCCATGCGCCTCGGCCTCGGCCGGCGACAGGCCGATGCTGACGATCTCCGGCTGGGTGAAGCAGACCGCGGGAATGCCGGCGGGTTGGAAATGTCGGCGATGGCCGGCAATGATCTCCGCCACCATCTCGCCCTGGGCAGACGCCTTGTGGGCCAGCATCGGCTCGCCGACCAGGTCGCCGATCGCCCAGACGTCGCGCATCGAAGTGCGGCACTGGTCGTCGACCTTGACGAAGCGACCGTCGAGATCGACCGCCATGGCCTCGACGCCCCAGCCCTGGGTCCTGGGCTTGCGGCCGACCGTGACCAGCACCTTGTCGGCGGCGAGGGTGAATTCCTGGCCGTCCTTGCCCTTGACCCGTACGGCGCCGCCGGCGTCGAGCCCGAGCGCGCTCGCCCCCAGGTGCAGGGTGACGCCGGCCTTGTCGAGCCACTGGCGCACGGGGGCGGCCAGCGCGTCGTCATAGAGCGGCAGGATGCGATCCTGCGCCTCCAGCACCGTGACCTCTACGCCCAGCTTGCGGAAGGCCGAGCCCAGCTCCAGGCCGATATAGCCGGCGCCGATCACGACCAGCGACTTCGGCAGGGTCTCGAGCGACAGCGCCTCGGTCGAGGAGATGACGTTGCCGCCGAACGGCAGCATGGGCAATTCGACCGGCACCGAACCCTGGGCCAGGATGACGTGGTCGGCCTTGATCGTGACCGGACCTTCGGCGGTCTCGACCGTGCAGGTCTTGCCGTCCGAGAAGGTCGCCCAGCCGGCCACGGTCTTGACCTTGGCCTTCTTCAGCAGGGCCGCGACGCCGCTGTTGAGCTTGGCGGTGATGCCGTCCTTCCAGCGCACCGTCTCGGCGAAATCGATCGAGGGGGCGGTGGCGAGATGGATGCCCAGCGCGCCTTTTTCCACGCTGGCGGCGACCATCCCCTCGAACTTCTCGGCGACGTGGATCAACGCTTTCGACGGGATGCATCCCCGGATCAGGCAGGTGCCGCCCAGCTTGTCGCCCTCGACCAGGATGGTATCGAGGCCGAGCTGGCCGGCACGGATCGCGGCGACGTAGCCGCCCGGCCCGCCGCCCACGACCAGGACGTGGGTCTTCAACGCTTCGCTCATATCGTCAGTCCATGAACAGGGTGGCGGGCTGCTCGAGCAGCGCCCGGACCCGCTGGATGAATTCGGCGGCGTCCCAGCCGTCGACGATCCGGTGATCGAACGAGGCCGACAGGTTCATCATCTTGCGGACGACGATCTGGCCGTCCCGCACCATCGGCCGGTCGATCATCTTGTTGACGCCGACGATCGCGACTTCCGGCCGGTTGATGACCGGCGTGCTGGCAAGCCCGCCCATGGCACCCAGGCTGGTGATGGTGATGGTCGAACCGGACATTTCCTCGCGCGTCGCCTTGCCGTCGCGCGCGGCGGCGGCGAGACGTGCGACCTCGGTCGCCGATTGCCAGACGTCCAGCGCCTCGGCATGGGCCACGACCGTGACGACCAGGCCGGTCGGCGTCTGGGTCGCGATGCCCATGTGGACTCCGGCATGGCGATGGACCACGCCCGCGTCGTCGTCGAACCGCGCATTGATCTGTGGATAGTCGGGCAGCACCCTGGTCATCGCCCGCATCAGGAACGGCAGGATGGTCAGTTTCGGCCGATCCGCCTTCTTCGTGGCGTTGAGGTGCTGGCGCAACTCTTCCAGCGCCGTGACGTCGATTTCTTCGATATAGGAGAAATGCGGGATGCGCCGCTTCGCCTCCTGCATCTTTTCGGCGATCTTGCGGCGAAGGCCGATGATCTTGATCTCTTCGACACCCTCGCGCTTCACGTCCCGGGCAGGGCCTGCCAGCTTGGCGGTGCTGCCGCCGGCCGCGATGAAGCCGTCCAGGTCGTCATGGCCGATGCGGCCGGCCGGGCCGGTGCCGGGCACGAATTGCAGCTCGATGCCCAGGTCCCAGGCGCGCTTGCGCACGGCTGGCGAGGCGAGCGGCTTGTCGCCGGCCTCGCGCGTTGCGAACGCCGGCTTGGCCGCTTCGCGCGCGACCGGCGCCGGGGCGATGGGCGCCGGCTTCGCTTCGACCGGTTTAGGCACGGGCGCCTTGGCGACGACCGGCGCAGACGTGGCGTCAGCTTCCGCTGGCTTCGCCGGGGCGGGCTTGGCATTGCCGGCGCCCTCGACCTCGAACTCGATCAGCGCGCCGCCGACCGCGCGCATCTCGCCGGCGGCACCGTGCAACGCCACGATCCTGCCGGCGACCGGCGAAGGGATCTCGACCACGGCCTTGTCGGTCATGATGTCGACCAGATGCTGGTCCTCGGTCACCGTATCGCCGACGGAAACGTGCCAGGCGGCGATCTCGGCCTCGGCGGTGCCTTCGCCCACGTCGGGCAGCTTGAAGACGTACTGTCCCATCTCTAGGCCTCCATCGCCTGGCGCAGCGCTTCGGCGACGCGCTTGGGCCCCGGGAAATACTCCCACTCGAACGCATGCGGATAGGGCGTATCCCAACCGGTGACGCGCGCGACCGGCGCTTCCAGGTGATGGAAGCAATGCTCCTGTACCAGCGCCGACAATTCGCCGCCGAAGCCGCCGGTACGCGTCGCCTCATGGACGATGACGCAGCGGCCGGTCTTCTTGACCGAGGCCACGATCGTCTCGATGTCGAGCGGGTTCAGCGTACGCAGGTCGATCACCTCGGCATCGACCTCGGCCAGTTCGGCCGAGGCGAGCGCCACATGGACCATGGTGCCATAGGCCAGCACGGTCACCGCCTCGCCCGGGCGGACGATCGCGGCCTTGCCGAGCGGGATCGAGTAATAGCCTTCCGGCACCTCGCTCGCCGGATGCTTCGCCCAGGGCGTCACCGGCCGGTCGTGATGGCCGTCGAACGGGCCGTTGTAGATGCGCTTCGGCTCGAAGAAGATGACCGGGTCGTCGTCCTCGATCGCGGCGATCAGCAGGCCCTTGGCGTCGTAGGGCGTGGAGGGGATCACCGTCTTCAGGCCGGCGACATGGGTAAAGATCGCCTCCGGGCTCTGGCTGTGGGTCTGGCCGCCGAAGATGCCGCCACCATAGGGCGAGCGCACGGTCAAGGGTGCCGTGAAATCGCCGGCCGAGCGGTAGCGCAGGCGCGCCGCCTCGGAAATCAGCTGGTCGGTCGCCGGATAGATATAGTCGGCGAACTGGATCTCGACGACGGGGCGCAGGCCATAGGCGCCCATGCCGACCGCGGTCGCGACGATGCCCGCTTCCGCGATCGGCGCATCGAACACGCGCCGCTTGCCGTATTTCTTCTGCAGCCCTTCGGTGCAGCGGAACACGCCGCCGAAGAAGCCGACGTCCTCGCCGAACACCAGGACGTCAGGGTCGCGCTCGAGCATCACGTCCATGGCGGACCGGAGCGCTTGGATCATGTTCATGGCCGGCATGGCTCAGATTCCCAACTGCTGGCGTTGCTGCCGCAGATGCCACGGCATTTCCTTGAAGACGTCGTCGAACATGGTGCTGGCGCTGACCGTCGGACCGGTGCCGAGCGTGCCGTAGCTCTCGGCCTCCTTGCCGGCGGCGCGGACCATCTCCGTCAGCTCCATGGTCAGCGCCTCATGGTCCGCCTCGGACCAGATGCCCAGCCCGACCAGATGCTGCTTCAGCCGTTCCAGCGGGTCGCCGAGCGGCCAGGACTTGCCCTCGTTGGCCGGCCGATAGCGGTCCGGGTCGTCGCTGGTCGAATGGGCGGCGGCGCGATAGGTGAACAGTTCGATCACCGTCGGCCCCAGGTTGGCGCGCGCGCGCTCGGCCGCCCATTGGGTCGCGGCATAGACCGCCAGGAAATCATTGCCGTCGACGCGCAGGCCGGGCAGGCCGAAGCCCACGGCGCGCGCGGCGAAGGTGGTGAGTTCGCCGCCGGCGAAGCCCTGGTAGCTGGAGATCGCCCACTGATTGTTGACGATGTTCAACAGCACCGGCGCCCGATAGACCGCGCCGAAGGTCAGCGCGTGGTGGAAATCGCCCTCCGAGGTCGAGCCGTCGCCGACCCAGGCCGCCGCGATCCGCGTGTCGCCCTTGTACGCCGACGCCATGGCCCAGCCGACCGCCTGGGGAAACTGAGTACCGAGATTGCCGGAGATCGAGAAGAAACCGGCTTCCTTCGACGAATACATCACCGGCAGCTGCCGGCCCTTGAGCCGGTCGCGCGAGTTCGAATAGATCTGGCACATCATGTCGACCAGCGACCAGTCGCGGGCGATCAGCAGGCCCTGCTGGCGGTACGTCGGAAAGCACATGTCGCCGCGATCGAGCGCCATGGCCTGGGCGACGGCGACCGCCTCCTCGCCGGTGCAGGTCATGTAGAACGAGGTCTTGCCGGTGCGCTGGGCGCGCTGCATGCGATCGTCGTAGATGCGCGTCAGCAGCATGTAGCGCAGGCCGCGCTTCAGCGTCTCCGGGTCGAGCTTCGGATTCCACGGGCCGACCGCCTTGCCCTCGTCGTCGAGCACGCGGATCAGGTCGTAGACCAGGTGATGGGTGTCGCGCGCCTCGGCATGGGTGTCGGGCCGGGGGGCGGCACCGGCCGCGGGCAGGTGCATGTCGCTGAAATCCGGGCTGTCGCCGGGGCGCAGCTTCGGTTCAGGAATATGCAGCGCCAGCGGCATCTCGTTCTTCATCGACATTCTCCTACGAGCGCGACGGCCATCGCGCACCGCAACTGCGAAAGCGGAAATTCTACCTCAAGGCTTCCAGCCGAACGTTCTTTTATCGACCGGTAGACAGAGTGCTTCCAGATTTCTGTCCTGGAATAACCGCAGTGGTCCAGAATATAATTCTGCTGCATTGCAGCGTATCGAAACCGGAGCCGGCAGCATGGACAAACGAGGCATCGACGAAACCGATCGAAAGATCCTGCGTGTGCTGCGCGACGATGCCCGCCTGACCACGGCGCAGCTGGCCGATGCGGTCGGACTGTCGACCACGCCCTGCTGGAACCGGGTGAAGCGTCTCGAACGCGAGGGCTTTATCGAAGGCTATGTCGCCGTGCTGAACCAGGAGAAACTGGGCTATCCCGACATTGCCATCGTCGAAGTGACGCTCGACCATCACGACGAGGAAACGCTCGATCATTTCGGAACGCTGCTGACCGCCTACCCCGAGGTGCTGGAGGCCTATCTGACCACCGGGGAGTACGACTATCTGATCAAGGTCGCGGTCGAGGGCACGTCGGGCTACGAGAAATTCCTGCGCGAGCGGCTCTATCGCCTGCCCGGCATCCGCCACAGCCGCACGTCCTTTACCTTGCGGTGCCTGAAACGGATGGTGTCGGTATTGCCGTAAGGAAAGCGTGCCGGCCTCCCAGGGAAGCCGGCACTCGCCTTCAATTGTCGAACGTGCCGCGATAGGGCGCTTCTGCATCGGCGCGGGTGTTGATCTCCAGCAGGAACCCGCCCGGTGCGCGGCAGAAGAAGCGGGAGCCGCGCGGATGCTTGAAGAAATCCTGCTGCATCTCGATCCCGTCGGCCTTGAGACGTCCGCACAGGGTCTCGACCTCCGCCACGCTCGGCAACTCGAACCCGAGATGGAAATTCGGCGGCCAGTCCACGGCGTGCTGCGCCGCGTCCTCGATCACGATGTCGAAGCCGGGGCGCTTCAGGATGCAGCCCCAATCGCCGCGGGAAGCGATGGTGCAGCCCAGGTGCTTTTCGAAGAACGCCGCGGTTGCGGCAAGGTCGGACGAAGGGAAGCTCAGATGATTGAGCTTCATGGTCGTGTCGGTCATCGGTAGTTTCCTTTGAAGGATGTGGCGCTCGGATCGAGCCGGCGGGGGTATGGCCGCGCATGCAAGTGTCCTCCGGCCCGGCGGAAGCCGGCAGGAACGGCTTGATGTGCTCGTCGGGCGCGCCTAGGGCGGACGGACTCGCCGCGCGAACGCGGCAGAGGGCAGGCAAGGGAGGGGGAGCGGTTTCAACATCAATCCAGCGCATAGGATCGACGATGCGGAGTCGTGCATCGACCGATCGATTTGCGCGTTGGTTGACGTAAACGCTTACGATCGCCGGTCTACCAGCGACGGAATTCTGCTAACACGCTTCCAAAGCGCGGATCAAGGCCTAAGCCGCCGGCAGACCTGGAAGGTACCCTCACGGCTGAGACGCGGGCCGGCCCTGCGACCGAGCCGGCTTGTCGCCGACCCGAAAGTGAGTCATCTGAATGGCTCAGATTACGACGAGGCAGTGGGTATGGCTCCGTTTAAGCCGCAAAATTTCGGCGACCGGTTGAACAAGGCGGCTATCGCGAAGAAGGCCGCGCTCGAAAAATTCGAAGCGAAGACTGCGGCATTGGCTTCCGTCTCCGCCGAAAAGCAGGCGGAGCGTGCTGCGCTGGTGGCCGCCCGCGAGGCCCGCGCCGCGGAGCGCGAGCTGGCCAAGCAGGCAAAAGCCGTCGAGGACGCCAAGGCCAAGGCCGAGAAGGAAGCGGCGCAGGCCGCCGCCCGCATCGCCGACGAGGCCCGCCTCGCCGAGGAGTCGGAGCGCGAGGCCAATGCGGAACTCGAACGCAAGGCAGCGCGGGATGCGCGCTACGCCGCGCGCAAGGCCCGCAAGTAAGCGCTAGGCGGCGCGCACCCGCGCCACGAATTGCTCGATCTCGTGGCGTAGCCGGTCGCTTTCCCGGCTGAGCGTCGTGGCTTTGCCCAGCACGCTCGCGGCCGACCGTCCGGTTTCACCGACGGCGTCGGCGACCTGGGTCGCATCCTGCGACACGGTCGCGGTGTCGGATGCTGCCTGGGCGACGTTGCGGGCGATCTCATGGGTCGCTGCCTGCTGTTGCTCGACCGCGGCGGCGATCGCGGCCGAAATTGCGTCGACCCGCGCGATCGTTTCGACGATGCCGCGCACGGCGCCGACCGTGCTTTGGGTTTCCGCCTGCATCGCCTGGATCTGCTTGGTGATCTCCTGGGTCGCGTTCGCGGTCTGGATCGCCAGGTTCTTGACCTCGCCGGCCACGACCGCGAAGCCCTTGCCCGCTTCGCCGGCGCGGGCAGCCTCGATCGTGGCGTTCAAAGCCAGAAGGTTGGTCTGGCTCGCGATCTCGCTGATCAGGCGGACGATGCCGCCGACCGTGTCGGCCAGGTGGGCCAGGCTTTCGACCGAGCTGCTGGCGCCGCGCGCCGCCGTGCTCGCCTGCGCCGCGATCCGGCTGGCATCGTCGACCTGACGGGCGATCTCGCCGAACGATGCCGACAATTCCTCGGACGCCGCGGCGACCGCCTGGACGCTGCCGGTGGCGCTGTCCCCGGCATGGGCCACACCGCTCGCCTGCAGGGTCGCCTGTTCGGCCACGCCGCTCATGCGCTCGGAATTGTCGCGGAGTTCCGTCGCTGCCGAGGCGACCGTCTCGACCACGGTCTTGACGCTGGCCTCGAACGACGAAGCGAGCGTTCCCAGCATTTCCCGCCGCTCGGTTTCGGCGCGTTCGCGCGCGGTCTCCTGGTCCAGGCGCAGGCGCCGGCGTTCGAGGGCGTTTTCCTTGAAGACCTGGACGGTCTGGGCCATCTCGCCGATCTCGTCAGATCGGTCGAGCTCCGGTACCTTGCCGTCGAGATCGCCGTCCGCCAGGCGCCGCATGCCCTGGCCCAGCCGGTTCAGCGCCTGGGCGACGCGCCGGCCGACCAGCAGGCTGATCGCCCCGGTCACCAAGGCCAGGATGACGACGATGATGCCCAGCTGCCAGGCGAAGGCCCGGAAGTCCCGCTGGAAATCGTCGAGGTAGATGCCGGTGCCGATGAACACGCCCCAGGGCTCGAACAGCTTGATGTAGCCCAGCTTGGGCACCGGCTGGTCGCTGCCGGCTTTCGGCCAGAGATATTCCAGCGAGCCCTGGCCGTCACGGCGCGCGATGTCGATGAAGGCGGCGAAGATCTTCAGCCCGCTCGGATCCTGGAACCCAATCATGTTCTTGCCCTCGAGCTCGGGCTTGACGCCATGGGCGACCATGGTGCCGGTCAGGTCGACCACGAACAGATATTCGTTGCCGTCGTAGCGGATCGCGTCGTTGATCTCGCGCAGACGCTTCAGGGCGTCGTCCTTGCTGAGGGTGCCGGCCCTGACCTGCTTGTCGAGCGCCATGAGCGAGGAATGCTCGGTCTCGACGATGGCGCGGACCTTCGACAGCCGGTCCTGCAGCATGGAGCCTCGGACGATCCACAGCGCCGCAGCCAGCATGATCGCCAGCGCCACCGCGCCCAGGATGCTTTGCAAGCCGAGCTTGCGGCCGATGGTCAGTTTTCCGAGTTGCACGATATATCCCCAATCGAAGGTCGCCCGACGATGATCGGCCGAAATCTTTAACGATCCGCTGAAATAGGGGCGGCGGCGGCGCTGTTGTCCGATCGGGAACGAGGGCCTAGAATTGGTCCCGGCGGACATGTTCGGCCTCATCTCAATCGTTCGTTCATCTTGGCCGGGCGAAGCTCGCGTTTTCGATCGTCCGTCCCGACGCTCGACGTTCCAGGATTCTGGTCAGGCCATGCCGGTAAACATTCTTCTGCTCGACGACAGCAAGGTCGCCCGCATGGCGGCGCGACGGATCATCGCCGAGGCGCTGCCCGACGCGATCGTGACCGATACGGGTGAGATCCCGCGCGTGTTCGAACTGGTCGCCGAGACGGCGTTCGATCTTGTGCTGATCGACTACAACATGCCGGAGGAAAACGGCCTGAGCCTGGCCGAACGCCTGCGTGTCGCCCATCCGCAATTGCGCATGGCGCTCTTGACCGCGAACATCCAGGACAGCGTGGTCCAGCGGGCCCATGCGCTGGGCATGATCTTCCTGCCAAAACCGCTCCGGCCGGACGCGATCCGCGATGCCGTGAAGTAACGGAGGGCGGCCATGTTCGTCCAACTGTCAGCGCTGGAGCAGGATGCCGTCACAGAGATCATGAACGTCGGCGTCGGCCGGGCCGCCGCCTCGCTCAGCCTCATGGTCAAGGAAGAGATCCAGCTGTCGGTTCCCGCGGCGGAGCTGCTGTATGGCGAGGCCGCCCACGAACGGCTCACCCTGTCGTCCGACCGGATGGTCGCCGTGCGCGAAACCTTCAACGGCCTGCTGTCCGGCTCGGCCGCCCTGCTGTTCCCCCAATCCAAGAGCCTGGATCTGGTCCGCATGGTGCTGGACGAGAACCTGACGGCCGAAGAGGTGACCGAACTCGAGCAGGAGGCGCTGGTCGAGATCGGCAACATCATCCTGAACGGCTGCCTATCCAGCATCGCCGATTCGCTCGTGGGCGAGATCGAGACCTCGATCCCGGTCCTGCTGCATGCGAACCTCGCGACCATCCTGCCGCAGACGACCGGCGACGAACCGGTGCTCCTGGTCCTGACCATCGATTTCACCATCCGGTCGCGCGACATCCAGGGACATATCGTGTTCCTGATGGATATGCAGGCGGCCAGCATGTTCCAGCAATTGGTCGCCGACTACATCGCGTCGATCATCTGAAGCCGTCGCGATGGCCGCCGAGATTTCCGATCTTACGCCGCTCGTCGATCTGGTCGATCTCGGCGTCGTCCTGATCGACCGGGGCCGGCAGATCGTGGCCTGGAACGATTGGCTCGCGATCCGGTCCGGGTTGACGGCCGACGCGGTGCGCGGCAAGGCTTTGGGCTCGCTGTTCCCCGAGATCGCCGGCTCCCGGCTCGAAACCGTCATCGATGCCGCGCTGAAATCGGGCCAGGCGGCCGTGCTGTCGCGCCAGCTCAATCCTTCGCTCCTGCCGCTCAGGAACGCGGTCGGCCAGCCGATCGTCCAGGCGGTGGTCGTGCGGCCCGTCGTCCTCGCCGGCCAACCGCTCTGCCTGATCCAGATCCGGGACGAGACGGCCGCCGCGATGCGGGAACGGCTGTTGCGCGAAAACCAGCGACAATTGTCCGAAGCCCGCGAGGGGGCGGACCGGGCGAACCGCGCCAAGAGCGAGTTCCTGGCCAACATGAGCCACGAGATCCGCACGCCGATGAACGCGGTCATCGGCCTCACCCACCTGCTGCTCGACAGCAAGACCGGGCCGATCCAGCGCGATTATCTCGACAAGATCCGCAACTCCGCCGAATCCCTACTGGCGATCATCAACGAGATCCTGGATTTCTCGAAGGTCGAGGCCGGGCAGCTGGTGCTCGATCGCGCGCCGGTCGAAATCGACCAGATCGTGGCGCTGGTCCTCGATCTGGCTGCGGTGCGCGCCGACGAGAAGGGCCTGGAACTGCTGGTCGAGACGCGGGCCGACGTGCCGCGGATCCTGCTCGGCGACGGCCTGCGCCTCGGCCAGATCCTGAACAACCTGCTGAGCAACGCCACGAAATTCACCAGCAGCGGCGAGATTCTGCTGACCGTCGAACGGATCGCCGCGCCAGATGACCGGGTTCGCCTGCGTTTCGGGGTCGAGGATACCGGCATCGGCCTCGACGAAGCGGCGCAAGCCCGGCTGTTCCGGCCGTTCGTCCAGGCCGACGGCTCGACGACCCGCCGCTTCGGCGGCACCGGCTTGGGTCTCGCGATCAGCAAGCGCCTGGTCGACCTGATGGGCGGCGAGATCGGCGTCGAGAGCGTGCCCGGGCGTGGCAGCCTGTTTTGGTTCACCGCCGATTTCGATCGAAGCGAAGAGGAGCCGGCAGCGAGGCCGAAGCAGACGGCGCGCGTCCTGTTGGCCGTGGCCCAGCCGACGGCCCGCCGCATCCTCGCGTCGTCGCTCGCAGCGCTGGGACTGACCGTCACCTGCGTCGAGGATGGTTTCACCGCGGTCGAGACGCTGGTCGAAGCCGCCGCGGGCGGTGAACCCCAGGACCTGTTGCTGATCGACGGGCTGGCACCGCGGATCGATGGCCTCGAAGCGGCGCGCTGGGTCCGCGGGCGGCCGGAGGTCGCCGGCACGAAGATCCTGCTGCTGGCCGGGGTCCGCGAGCGGGAACGCTACCAGGAGGCGCTGACGATGCGGACGATCGACGGCCTGCTGGTCAAGCCGGTCGACCGCGCGGCGCTGGGCCTGCTGGTCGCCCAGGCCTTGACCCGGCGCCAGGTCGCGGCGCCCATGGCCTGGCCGGTCCCGGAGCCGCCGCCGTTACCCGTGCCCGATCTCGGCTGCGTCCTGTTGGCGGAAGACAATGAAATCAACCAGCTGGTCGCGGGCGAAACCCTGCGCCGCGCCGGTTTCACCGTCGAGATCGCCGCTAACGGATACGAAGCCGTCGCGGCCGCGACCCGCGAGGGTGCCGCCTTCATCGCCGTGCTGATGGACCTGCAGATGCCGATCATGGACGGGTACGAGGCGACCCGCCGCATCCGTGCCCATGGCGCTGCGGCGGGCCTGCCGATCATTGCGGTGACGGCCCATGCACTGGCCGACGAGCGGCGCAAATGCCTCGAGGCGGGCATGACCGGCTTCCTGTCGAAGCCGTTCGATCCCCAGGATCTGATCGCGATCGTCCATGGCGCGCGCGAGGGCGAGGCGGGTGCCGTGTGACGGCGACGATCCGCCATGTCCGGCATAGCTCCGTCCTCGGGACCTGGGAGCGCTGGATCCGAGCACCCGATCCGCGGCTCGCGGGCCACCTCTCGGGTGCCTACGAGGGCTGGGCCGAGGTCGGCACCAGCTTCGTCCGCCGGCGCGAGTTGCCATCCGGCGTCATCCCGCTGATCCTCAACCTGGGCATGCCTTACCTGATGCCCGATCCCCGTCACCCGGACCGGGCGCCCGACCGGTTCGGCTCGTTCATGGCCGGCTTGCACGAGCGCTTCGTGCTGGTCCAGGCGACCGGATCATCCCTTGGGGTCCAAGTGAATTTCACGCCGCTCGGTGCCCATGCCATCCTGCGGCGGCCGATGGCCGATCTGACCGACCGGGTGGTGGATCTGGGCGACCTGCTGGGACCGGCCGGCCTGCGGTTGGAGCTGCGCCTGCGCGAAGCGCGGTCGTGGTCCGACCGATTTTCCCTGATCGACGATTTCCTTCTCGACCGGCTTGCCGCCGCGCCCGCGTCTTCGCCCGGCATTGCCTGGGCCTGGGGGCAACTGGAACTGTCCGGCGGCCTGATCCCGATCGGCGTGCTCGCCCGCACCCTCGAATGCTCGCCGCGCCACCTGATCGCGCAGTTCCGCCAGCGGATCGGGTTGCCGCCGAAATCGATCGCCCGGGTCTTGCGCTTCAGCCGGGCGGTCGCGCTGTTCAGCCGCGACGACGGCCGGCGCTGGGCCGATATCGCGCTCGATTGCGGTTATTTCGATCAGGCCCATCTCAATCGCGAATTCCGCGAATTCGCCGGCAGCACGCCGGGCGATTTCATTGGCCGGCTGCTGCCCGACCAAGGCGGCGTGATCGGCGATTGAGCGGTAAATTCCATACAAGACAGCGCCGCCGACGCCGACTTACGCTCCGCGCCACAATAGCGAAAGGCGAATGGCATCGTGGCGGACGGACAGCATCAGACGGCGGCGCGGGCACCGGCGCTCGCGTTCATTCTCATCACGGTAACGCTCGATATCCTGGCACTCGGCCTCATCATTCCCGTATTGCCCAAGCTGGTGGTCGATTTCCTGCATGGCGACACGGCCCATGGAGCCGAGATTCTAGGCCTGTTCGGCACGGTCTGGGCCTTCATGCAGTTCCTGGCCGGGCCGATCCTGGGGTCCCTGTCCGACCGGGTTGGCCGGCGACCGGTCATCCTGCTGTCGAACCTCGGCCTCGGTCTCGATTACGTGCTGATGGCCTTGGCGCCCAACATCCTCTGGCTGTTCGTCGGCCGGGTGATTTCCGGTGTGACGGCCGCCAGCATCACCACGGCTTTCGCCTATATCGCGGACGTGACGCCGCCGGAAAAGCGGGCGAAGGCGTTCGGCATGATCGGTGCCGCCTTCGGCATCGGCTTCATCGTCGGGCCGGCGATCGGCGGGCTGCTGGGCAATCTCGATCCGCGCCTGCCGTTCTGGTTCGCCGCCGGCTTCAGCCTGCTGAACGCCGCCTATGGCTTCTTCGTGCTGCCGGAATCCCTGCCGCGCGACCGGCGCAGCGCCTTTTCCTGGCGCCGGGCCAACCCGATCGGCGCGCTGACCCTGCTGCGCAGCCATCCGGAGCTCTTGGGTCTGGCCGCGGTCAGCTTCCTGTTCAATCTGGCCCACGAGTCGCTGCCGGCCGCTTTCGTGATCTATGCCGGCTACCGCTACCATTGGGATCAGGGAATGCTCGGCTTGACCTTGGCCGGCGTCGGTGTCTGCAGCGCCGTGGTCCAGGGCGGCCTGATCGGCCCGATCGTGGCACGCCTGGGCGAGCGGCGCGCCCTGATGTTCGGCCTGACCGCCGGTGCCATCGGCTTCGCGATCTATGGTTTGGCCCGGACGGGGACGATATTCTGGATCGGCATACCGGTCATGGCGTTGTGGGGCGTTGCCGGGGCCGCTGCCCAGGGGCTGACCAGCAGCAGGGTCGGGCCGGGCGAACAGGGTCAGCTGCAGGGCGCGTTGCAGGGCGTGCGCGGCATCGCCGGCCTGATCGGCCCGGGGCTCTACACCCTGTCCTTCGCCTATGCCATCGGGCCGGGCGTGTCATGGGGCCAGCCGGGATTGCCCTATTTGATCGCGTCGCTCTGCCTGATCGCCGCCCTGGCCATGGCCGTGGTGGTGACCCGCCGGCACGCGGTGCCGGCGGCTACTTGATGAAACCCATCGCCCGCGGCACGGCCAGGGTCATCTCCGGCACGAAAGCCAGGACCAGCAGGCAGGCCAGCATCAGCAGCAGGTATTTTGCGATCGGTTTGGCGGTCTGTTCGATCGGCACGCCGCCGACCGCGCAGCTGGTGTAGAGGCCGAGGCCGAGCGGCGGGGCGAACAGGCCGATGCCCATGGCGACGATCAGCACGATGCCGTAGTGCAGCGGATCGAAGCCGAACTGTTGGGCGACCGGCAGCAGCAGCGGCCCGAAGATGATCAGCGCCGGAGCGCCTTCGAGGGCCGCACCCATGATGATCAGCAGTGCGATCGAGACCAGCATGAAGATCCAGCTGCCCCCGCCATGGCTATGGCTGAGCGCGATCAGCGCATGGGCCAGGCCCTGGGGTACCTGGTCGATGGTCAGCACGAAGGCGACGGTCTGCGAGGCGGCGACGACGAACAGGATCATGCCGCTCAAGGTCGCGGCACCGACGAACAGCTTGGCCGTCTTGGCGATCGTCAGCTCGCGGAACACCAGGGCACCGACCGCGATCGCATAGAACACGGCGAAGGCGGCGACTTCGGTCGCCGTCGCGAAACCGGATCGGTAGCCGCCGAAGATGATGACGATGACGCCCAGGCTGACGATGCCGCTCCAGATCAGCTGCTTCAGCGTGCGGCCGGTCGGCTCGAGGGCCGCCGGTTTCGCCTTGGACGACATCAGCAGGACGCCGCCGATCAGCACCAGGGCCATGAAACCCGCCGGCACCAGGCCGGCTGCGAACAGCCCGCCGATCGAGATGTTGGCGACATAGCCCAGGATGATCATGTTGATGCAGGGCGGAATGGTCTCGGCCATGATGGCGCTCGCCGCCAGCAATGCCACGCCATCGGCCGGGTCCTGGCCGGACCGCCGCATGGCCGGGATCATGACCGTGCCGACTGCGGTGACGTCGGCCAGCTTCGAGCCGGAGATGCCCGAGAACAGCACCATGCTGAGCACGGTGACGATGCCGAGCCCGCCAGGCCGTTCGCCGACCATGCGGCGCAGCAGCTCGATCAACCGCACCGACATGCCGTTCACTTCCATGGCGAGGCCGGTCAGCACGAAGAAGGGAATGGCGAGCAGCACGAAATTATCGATGCCGGCCGCGGCCTGCTGGGCGAACACGGCCAGCGGAATGTCGCCGTCGGTCGCAAGGAACGCCAGCGCACCCAGGCACAGCGCGAAGGCGATCGGCACGCCGCCCGCCAGGCACAGAGCAAAGCCGATCAGCAGCATGGCGAGCGGGCTGGGGGCGAAATCCGGCAGGTAGAGCTGCCAGGCCAGGAGCACGGCCACGATCAGGCACAGGCCGGCGAGCGCCAGTGCCCGCGGCCGGCCCGGGCATTCGAGCAGGTGCCCGGCGGCGAACAGGCTCATCGCGGCGCCGCCGAGCACCATGGGGTAGATGAACAGATTCTGGGGCAGACCATAGGACGTGATCTGTTCCGAAGCGGTCCTGCTATAGTCCCAGGCGTACCAGGTCAGTGACAGGGCCACCGCGAAGACGACCCACAGGCCGGCGGCCTCGACCAGGGCGCGCCGGTCTGGACTGAGCCGGCTCAGCAGCGCCTGGATGCCGACATGGCGGCGTTCGGCCAGCGCCGCCGCCCCGCCGGTGAAGGCGAGGAGGACGAGCAGGCCGCGCGCCACCTCGTCGCTCCATTGCAGCGGGTCATGGAACACGTACCGATAGATGACCGACAGGCAGACCACGATCAGGTCGGCCAGCAGCGTCAGGGCCGCGACGGTCTCGACGGTCCGGCGCAGCACCAGGATGCCGCCATGGGCGACCCGGGCCGCCAAGGGACGCGGCATCGACGGCGCCATCCGCCGATCGGTTTCCACGAGCATGTGTCCAGACCCGTCCTAGCCGTGGCCGATGGCGTCGAGCACCGGCTTGGTGTTCGGGTATTGCTTGGCGAACTCGTCCCACAGCGGCAGCACCAGCGCCTTGTAGGCGGCGCGATCGGCCTCGACCGTGGTCACGCCGTTGCCCTTCAGCGTCGCGAAGGCCGCGGCTTCCACCTCGGCCGCCTTGCCGCGTTGATACTTGGTCGCTTCGGCCGCCGCTTCCTTGAACGGGCCCTGCAGGTCCGCCGGGATCTTCTTCAGGGCGCGCTGGCTGATGATCGCGGTCTGCGGATTGTAGATATGCTTGGTCAAGGTGATGTGCTTGGCGACCTCGTACCATTTGAGCGCCAGCACGGTCGGCGCGTCATGCTCGGCGCCGTCGATCACGCCGGTCTGCAGGCCGGTATAGACCTCGCCCAGCGACATCGGCGTCGGTGCGGCACCCATCGCCTTGAGCGTCGCCACGAAATTCGGGACAGGCAGCACGCGCAGCTTCATGCCCTTGATCTCGGCCGGTGTCGGTGCCGGCGCGCGCGCCGTCACGTTGCGGCCGCCGAAGCTGACGCCCCAGGCGAGCACTTCGACGCCGGCCTTGTCGGCGAAGATCTTGTTGAGCGTCTGGCCGGCCACGCCGTCGAGCATCGTGCCGCTCGCTTCGAGCGTCGGGAACAGGAAGCCCAGGTCGAGCACGCCGACCTCGGGCGCCACGGTCGCCCAGATCGACGAGCCGGAGATCATCATGTCGACGATGCCCAGCTTCACCTGACCGACGATGTCGGATTCCTTGCCCAGCTGATTGTCCGGGAAATAATTGACGGTGACCTGGTCGCCGACCTTGGCCTTCAGGTTCTTGGAGAACTGGTCGTACCAGACCCAATGGGCCGAATTCGGATCGGACGGCAGAGACGAAGACATGCGCAAGGCCACTGGTGCGGCAAAGGCGCTCCGTGACAGCATGGGCATGGCGAGGCTGGTACCGGCGACGGCGGCGGCGCCGAGCCCGAAGGTGCGGCGCGTGAAGCGCGAATCACTCATTCAAAATCCTCCCAGGATCTCGTCCCGATCATTGGCGCGGGACTTGTATGGTTATCGTACAAATATTCAGCACAAAGCGGACTGGGGCGTCAATGGTTTCCGGCGGTTCTAGCCGCCGAAACGATTCGCCTTCAGGCCCTTGACGCCGAGCGGCAGCGCGAACAATCCACCGGCTTCCGGAGCGTCGCCGTTGTCCTGCCAATTGTTGCCGCCGAGCGAGGTGACGAAGCCGGTCGTGAGGTCGGCCCCGCCGAACGCGAGCTTGGTCGGTCGCTTGACCGGCATCGGCACGATACGGTCGACCGCGCCCTCCGGCGTGAAGCGCACCAGTTCGCCGCCGGTGATGCCGGCCATCCAATAGAATCCTTCGGCATCCACGGCGCCGCCGTCGGGGCGGCCGGCCAGGTCCCTGGTGTCGAAGAACACCCGGCGCTCGCCCATCGTGCCACTGTCCGGGTCGTAGTCGGCGACCCAGATGGTGCGGATCTTGGCGGTCGAGTCGGAAAAATAGAATCGGGTGCCATCGGGGCTGAATGCCATGCCGTTGATCGTCCAGAACCCGCCCATCTGTTTGGTGCAGCGGCCGTCGGGATCCAGCCGATAGACCGCACCGGTCGGCTGGATGCCGTGCTTGTGCATGCGCATGGTGCCGGCCCAGAACCGGCCTCTCGTGTCGCAAGCGCCGTCGTTGAAGCGGTTGCACGGCTCATCGGCCTCCGGATCGACCAGTCGCTCGACGGCGCCGGTCGCCGGGTCGAACAGGGCGAAGCCGGTCTTGAGTGCCAGCACCAGGCCGCCCTGCTCGCGCAGCGCCAGGCAACCGATCTCCTCGCCCAAGGCCCAGGTTCGATCCGTGCCGGTCGCCGGATCGAACCGATGCAGCAGGAATCCGTCGATGTCGACCCACCACAGGACCTGCTCGCGCTCGCACCAGACCGGGCCTTCGCCGACCAGGGCATGGGCGTCGAGCACCAGGCGGGCTTCGGATCGGGTGTCGGACATGGTCAGGGGTCCATCATGCGGATGTGATCAGCCGTTAGATAACAGGACTGGACGAGCGATGGCAATTTGCCATGTTATCAGACAAGATACATTTTCCGTTCCGCTTGCTGGAACAATGGTGATGCGATGGCCAGAAGTCCGACCGCTTTTTCTCCCTTGACCGTGCCCCTGAGCCGCACCGCCCAATTGGTCGAGCATCTGGGTTCCGAGATCCGCGCCGGTCGCTACAAGCCGACCGAGCGCCTGCCGACCGAACAGGAGCTGATGGCCCGGTTCGACGTCAGCCGCACCGTCGTCCGCGAGGCGGTGGCGAGCCTGAAGGCCGAGGGGCTGGTCGTGACCCGCCAGGGCTCCGGCGCCTTCGTGGCGCAGAATCCGACCGGCAAGCCGTTCCGCATCGTGTCCGACGACCTGAAGTCGATCGCCGAGGTACTGAACGTGCTGCAGCTCCGCCTCGCGGTCGAGGTCGAGGCTGCAGGCCTGGCGGCGATCGAGCGCGACGACCACGGCCTGGAAGAGATCGGCCTCTGCCTCGACCGGATCGACGCGGCGGTGCGGGCTGGCGACGCGGCGATCGAGGCAGACTACGAGTTCCACCTGTCGATCGCGCGGGCGACCGGCAATCCCTATTTCGAGCGTTTCATGCGCTTCCTCGGCACCGTGCTGATCCCTCGTCAGACCGTGCGGGCCGGTATCGAGAACCCGCGCGTCCGGCGCGACTATCTCGACCAGGTCCAGGCCGAGCATCGCGCGATCCACGCTGCGATCGTGGCCTCCGACCCGGACGCAGCGCGGCAAACCACCCGGGCCCATCTCGAAGCGGGTCGCGTGCGCTATCTGGCGATCGCCCGCGAGACCGCCTGATCGACTATCTGCTGGAGTTGAGAATTGCCGGAAATCACAGGACAGACGCGGCTCTATGCCATCATGGGCGAGCCGATCGCGCAGGTTCGCGCGCCCATGGTGTTCAACCGGCTGTTCGCCGAGGCCGGGCTCGATGCCTGCATGACGGCCTTCCAGGTCGCTCCGGAAAACCTCAAGACGGCGCTCGACGGCTTCTATCGCCTGGCCAATCTCGACGGGCTGATCGTCACGGTGCCGCATAAGATGGCGATCCTGCCGCTGTTGGCCGAACTGGCGCCGATGGCGGCACGTTCCGGCGCGGTGAACGTCATCAGGCGCCGGCCGCAGGGCGGCTGGATCGGCGAGATGGTCGACGGCCTGGGCTTCGCCGAAGGGGTCCGCACCGCCGGCCATGACGTCGCCGGTCGCCGCGTGCTGCTGGTCGGTGCCGGCGGGGCGGGCGCCGCCATCGCCTTCGCGCTGGTCGAGCATCGCTGCGGCGAGATCGCGGTCTTCGACGCGGACCCCGTTCGCGCCGCGGCCCTGGTGGACCGGCTGCGCACGGACGGCAAGGCGGCGACCGTGGCGCCCTCGTCTGATCCGGCCGGCTTCCCGATCGTCATCAACGCCACGCCGCTCGGCATGCGGGCGGACGATCCGCTGCCGCTCGACGTGGCCCGTGTCGATCCGGGCGCGGTCGTGGCCGAAGTGATCATGAAGCCCCGCGAAACGCGCCTCCTCAGCCTGGCGCGCGCCCAAGGCAATCCGGTCGTGCTCGGCGAGCGGATGCTCGACTACCAGGCGCCCTTCGTGCTGGATTTCTTCGGGATCCCCAGGCCCTGACACTCAGATCCGGCACTTCCGACGACCTGATCGGATGGGTGTCGTACAAATCCCGTGTGATAGGGCGGGTGGATGAACGTGATTATTGTGTTCGACGGGCGAGCTGAAACAAGCGGAACATAAAAATATAAGCAAACACAATATAATAGAGGATTTCACGAGAAGTCGATCGGCAGTCATCAACGGGTAGATATTTGACAGTTGTACGATGACCATGCAACTCTGACTCTCAAGCGTCATTGGTGATCGCCTCAGTGCGAGCCGGAACGCGGCGGGGTGGAGGCGGCATGGTCGGTGTGGGTTTCGCGGCGCTGCGGCGCATTCAGGTTCGTCTCTGGTTGGCATTCGCGGCCGTTGCGGTCATCAGCGTCGCCGGTACCGCGGCCTCGGTCCTGTCGAACCGCAGCGTATCGGCGACGATCGGGCGGTTCGGCGACGCGACCTTGCCGGAACTGCTCATCGCCCAGACCATGCTCGACACCAGCAACGGGCTGGTCGGCGCCACGCGGTCCCTGGCGCAGGCAAACGACCAGGCCGTCTTCACCGACCTGGTCAAGAAGGCCGACACCGCTCTCGCCAACCTGCGGTCGCTCGCGACCGAGCGGCTCGCGGCGGTGGGCGCCGGCGATGCCTCCGTGACGCTCAATCGATTGATCGACCGGTTCGCGGCCGGCCTGCAGGCGGTCGAGGCAGGCGCCACGCAACGGCTCCAGGCCCGCGCCCACCGAGAAGGCATGGCGACCGACATGGCCCTGACCGGCCAGGCGACGATTTCGACGACCGGCCCGCTCGTCACCCAGTTGCGCAGTCAACTCGCCGGGCACATCGCGGGCCTGGGTGGGGCCGGCGATCCCAAGAAACTGCAATCGGCGCTCGATGATCTCGACAAGATCGACGTGGGCGCCCTGCTGACGGCGCAGAAGCTGACCGCCGACGCGACCACGCTCTCGGGCCTGCTGGCCGCGGCGGCCGCCGCCCCGAACGAGGATGTCCTGCGCGGCATCGAGGCGCAGATCGGCGTCGCCACTTCGACCCTGGGGGCGGTGAAAGGGCTGCCGGACAGCGACCTGACCCAGGCGTTCGGGGCGGCGAGCGAGGCGCTGCTCGAATTCGCGGCACCGGCAAATGGCATCGTCGCGGCCCGGCGCGACGAGCTGCAGCGCGAGGCGGCAGTCGGCCAAGCGGTGGCTTCCAGCACCGCCGTCAGCGACGAACTGGCCCAGGCGCTCGGCCAATTCGCCGAATTGCAGTCCCATACCGCCCAGGACGCGATCAAGGCGGCGGGGGCCCAGATCCGCCTGTCGCTGAATCTCCAATTGCTGCTGGCCGCGATCGGCATCGCGGCGGCCGTCCTCATCGGCTGGCGCTACGTCAGCCGAAGCCTGATCCGGCGCATGCTCAAGCTGCGCGACGCCATGCATGCGGTCGCCGGCGGCGATCTCGGTCCCGAAATCGCCATCGACGGGGCCGACGAACTGACCGCCATGGCCGAGGCGCTGGCCGTGTTCCGGACCAATGCCCAGGAAGTCGACCGGCTGCGCCGGGCGCAGGAGGCGGCGAAGGCGCTGGCTGAGGGCGAGCGCCGGGCGGCGCTGGCGGTACTGGCCGACGGGTTCGAGGAGAGTGTGAAGGGCGTGGTGACGGCGGTATCGGCCGCCTCGGTCGAGCTGCAGGCGTCGGCCGAGACCTTGAGCGAGACGGCGAGCCGGGCGTCCGCGCAATCGACCGAGGTGGCGGAAGCGACCCAGGGCGCGCTGGAAGACGTGCAGACCGTGGCATCAGCCTCGGCGGAACTGGCGGCCTCGATCCGCGAGATCGGCAGCCAGGTCAGCCGCTCGGCGCGCATAGCGGGCCAGGCGGCGAGCCAGGCGGAGGCGACCGGCGGCACGGTCAATGCGCTGGCCGACAGCGCCCAGAAGATCGGCGAGGTCGTGGCACTGATCAGCCAGATCGCGAGCCAGACGAACCTCTTGGCGCTCAATGCCACGATCGAGGCGGCGCGCGCCGGCGATGCCGGCAAGGGCTTTGCCGTGGTGGCGTCCGAGGTCAAGAACCTGGCGGCGCAGACGGCGCGGGCGACCGACGAGATCGCCCAGCAGATCACGGCGATCCAGACCGCGACCGGGGCCGCGGTCGGCGCCATCAAGGGCATCGGCCAGACCATCGGCGAGATCAACGAGATCGCGACCGCGATCGCGGCGGCGGTCGAGGAGCAGAGTGCGGCGACCGAAGAGATCTCGCGCAACGTGACCCATGCGGCCGACGGCACCGGGGTGGTCGCCCAGAAGATCGGCGCGGTCACGCTCGCGGCCGGCGAGACCGGCTCCGCCGCCGGTCAGGTGCTGAACGCCGCCGGCGAACTGTCCCACCAGTCCGACACGCTCGAACGCAAGGTCGAGGACTTCCTTTCCCAGATCCGCGCGGCGT
>NZ_DASZBY010000089.1:0-117453 GCF_035943795.1 Aliidongia sp.
GAACGGCGCTCGCACGCCATCGCACTCTCGTAAGCTCGATGGCGCTGCTGATCGCCAGCGCGCCCTTCGCGGCTCTGGCGCAGACCGCGCCCGCCGATCCCGGCACACCCCCCGTCGCCGGTACCAAGCCGGCGGCGCCCGCCACCGAGGAAATCCTGGTCACGGCGCAAAAGCGCGAGGAAAAGCTGAAGGACGTTCCAGCATCGGTCACGGCGTTGAGCGGCGACAAGCTCCAGTCGCTCGGCGTGCAGGACCTCGACCATCTTTCGGTCTACGTGCCGGGCCTGTCGGAACAGACGACCCGGCCGGGACAGTCCGGCGTCACCCTGCGCGGCATCACGACCGGCAATGCCGGATCGGGTGTCACGGTCGGCACCTATATCGACGACGTGCCGATCGGCAGCAGCAGCAGCCTGTCCGGCCCCGTCCTGGCGCCCGACACCGATGCGTTCGACATGCAGCGCGTCGAGATCGTGCGCGGCCCGCAGGGCACGCTCTACGGCGCCAGCAGCATGGGCGGCGTTATGAAATACGTGACGAATGCGCCCGATCCCAATCATTTCGACGCCCGGACCGAGGTCGATCTCGGCGGCATCGACGGCGGCGGCCTGACCGCCGGCGGCAAGGCGATGATCAACGTGCCGCTGGTGTCCGACAAGCTCGCGTTCCGCGCGACGGTTTACGACCGTAGCGCCGACGGCTTCATCAAGGACATCGGCACGCATAACGACGACGAAGGGCGCAACACCGTCACCGGCGGGCGCTTCTCGCTGCTGTTCACGCCGACGGACGACCTGTCGATCCGCTTCACCAGCCTGCTGCAGGACATTCATGACGATGGCACGCCGACCATCGACTACAATCCCGTAACCGGAAAGCCGCTCTATGGCGACTTGGAGCAGAGCCGGCATCTTCGCGAGCGTTTCACCTTCCAAGATCAGCTGCACAACCTGACCGTCAACTGGAACCTGCACTGGGCGACGCTGACCTCTTCGACCAGTTATGGCGCCGGGCGCAGCTATCAGCTATCGGATGCGACCGTGCAATATGCACCCTTGCTTGGTCCCGGTATCTACGGCTTCCCGTTCACGAACGACACGTCGAAGATTACGCAGGAAGTCCGTCTGGCCTCGCCGCAGAACCATCGGTTCGAATGGCTGGCCGGCGCGTTCTATACTTACGAATGGTCGAACGACCGGCAATCCATCGTGTCGCTGACGCCCAGCGGCCGATCCTCTACGGATATCATCGATGCCTGGTCTCCCAGCCGGTTCCGCGAATATGCCGGCTTCGGCAATATCGACTATTATTTCACCGATGATATCGACCTGGGCTTCGGAGCCCGCTGGAGCCGAAACCGCCAGGCGTTCCACGAGACCGAGGCCGAGGGCGGTGCCACGGCGATCGATGTGCTGAACTCGTCCGGCGATAGCAGCTGGACTTATTCCATAACGCCGCGCTGGCGGATCAACGACGTGATCTCGGCCTATGGTGTGGCCTCCAGCGGGTATCGGCCGGGCGGCCCGAACGTCGTGCTGCCGCCAGCGCTGACCGGCGGCGATGTCGTTCCGCACACGTTTGGGCCGGACTCGCTCTGGAACTATGAAGCCGGTCTCAAGACCGAGTTGCTGGACAAGAAGCTGACCTTCAACGTGGCCGCGTTCCAGATCGACTGGAATTCGATCCAGCTCACGGCCACGACGCCCAACGGCGCCGGCTATACGGCGAACGGCGGTAAAGCGCAGAGCCGGGGGCTGGAATTCGACGTCGGCTATACGCCGATAAGCGGCCTGCATCTCGGCCTCAACGGCTCCTATACCCGCGCGGTGCTTGAGGATGACGTGCCGGCGATCGGCGCGGTCAAGGGCGATTTTCTCGCGAGCGTGCCGCGGTGGTCCGGTGCGGCCACCGCTGACTACTCCTTTCCTGCGTACGCCGACTGGGACGGCGTGGTCGGCGGCACCATCGCCTACATCGGCCCGCGCAATTCGGAATACCGCAACACGCCGACCGATCCCAACATCCGCATGGCGGGCTACGAGCTCATCGATCTTCGGGCCGGCGTCCAGGACGAGAAATGGAGCGTCACGCTGTTCGTGAAGAACCTGCTCGATCGGCGCGGCATCACCAATGCGACCAATGGCTTCGTCTCCTCCGGCGGCCCGCAATATCGCTACATCACCCAGCCCCGCAGCGTCGTGCTGCAGGTCACCACCCAGTTTTGATCGCCCATCCGGCTCGAGCGTCCGCGACCGGTCGAGCCGGATTACGTCTTCGGGAGCCAGGCAAGTGAGGCCAACCATGCGTCGCGCGGCAACGCGGTTCGGATACAGTATCGGGCCGTTCGGGCTCGGGATCATCGGCGTGCCGATGGCCATGTTCATGATGATCTACATGACGGACACGCTCCGCATCTCGGCCGTGGTCGCCGGCATCATCATGGCGATCCCGAAGGTCTGGGACGTCTTCATCGACATTCCGGTCGGCGGCCTGTGCGATACCATCTCCCATCGCTTCGGTGGCCGCTGGCCGTTGATCCTCGTGGGCGTGGTGGGCTTCCCGCTTGCCCTCGTCGCTATCTACGGTGCGGCATTCCTGGGGTCGGTCTGGGTCGCCGGCGTCACGATCGCCGTGGCGCTGACCTTCAACTCGACCCTGACCACGGTCTTCCTGGTCGGGCATACCGCGCTCGCCGACGACATGGAGGCGGACCCGGCCGCCCGGACCGGGCTGCTGGGCGCCCGGAACATCGCGAGTACGCTGGGTGCCATCGGCGCCAGCATCGCGGCCCCGCAGGTCCTGGCCTGGGGCGGCGGCGACCGGGCGGGCTATGCGATCATGGCGCTGATCTTTGCGGGCATCGGCATCGGCCCCCTGGTGGTCATGCTGGTTCTGACCGGCCGCGTTCCGATCGGTGCCGGCAGCGCCAAGCGCGAGGCGCTGCCGCTGCTCGAAGCGGTCCGCACGACCATCGACAACAAGGCGTTCTACGCCCTGTTCTTCGTGCTGCTGCTGTCCGGCATCGTCAGCGCCTTTCTCAATACCATCTTCCCCTATTCCAATCGCTACCTGGTCGGCGGCGGCCCGGATCTGCTGTCGGAGCTCTATACCTCGGTGCTGGTCACGACGATCCTGGGCATCCCGGTCATGACCTGGATCTCGGCGCGGATCGGCCCGACGCGGGCGCTGCAACTCGCGACCTGGAGCATGGTCATCGCCGTTGGCGGCTTCTACGCCGCAACCTTCCTGCCGCCCTGGGCCACGGTCGCCGCCGGCGCCTTCGCCGGCCTGTCGAGCGGCGGCTACGCGCTGCTCATCCAATCGGCCACGATCGACGCGGCCAAGATGCCGCACAAGGGCGTCGCCGTGGATTCGATCGGCGTCTATCTCGGCATCCTGTTCGCGGGCACCAAGATCGGCGACACCATCGGCGGCCTGCTCTGCGGCTTTCTGGTCGATCTTTCGGGCGCCTCGCCGGACGCCGCCATGACCGACATGGGACGCGAGATCTTCCGGACCGGCTTCGGCCTGTTGCCGCTGGTGCTGACCATCGTCAGCCTGCCGCTGCTGCGCCGGGCCGGCTCGGCGAGCGAGCCGCCGGCCGACCGCGCTGCCCTAGCGGTCGAGTGAGGAGGCCGGCCGATCCAGCCAGGCGCGGTAGAGGTCGCAAAAACGGCTGAAGCCGTATCCGCCCTGGGCCGCGGCCCGATAGAGCGTCCATTGCTGCGACAGGGTTCCGCCCGGTGCCTGCAGGGCCCGGTGGATCGACGGCCAATCCGGCTGGGGCTTGCGGCGGGTGCCCGCGACGGCGCCGGAGCCCGGGAACAGCAGGAGATCGAGCGCGGCGTCGTCGTGGCCGGCCGGCAGCGGCCATTGCAATGCCGCTGCCGCGGCACGCTGGATACAGGCCGCAACGATCGCCCGCGAGGTGCCGAGCCGGCGCGCGATGGCGCTGTCGGACCATCCGGCCTCGTGCTTCAGACGCAGGATCTCGCCGATCGGTCGCCGCGTGCGGACTTCCTCGGTCGCCTGTGCGGGCTCGAGTGTGACGTGGGGGGGATACGCGGAGGATTCCGATATGAATTCATTGTTATTTTCCGATATGAAATCGTCTGAGGCGGTAGCGGCAGATGCGGCCGATTGCGGGACGCCGAAGATTCTCGGCGGAACGCCTGGCGCAAGCAGGCCGCGAAACAGCGCTTTCGAGTTCGCGAACAGCCTCTCGGCCTCTCCGCGCGACCCCAGCGCATTGACCACGCGAACGCCGATGCTCGTCGCCGTCCAGAGGGTCGCGACATCCGCGGGATTCACGGCCGGATCCACCTGGCCTCTTTGTTGGCCGATCTCCAGTATTCCCTTAAGCAAAAGCGCCGTGCCGCGGAAATGTTCCACCACGATGTCGCGAACTCGCTCGTTTCGCATCGCCTCCGACAGAATTTCCATCGTGATTCTCTCGGAGATCTTCAAGTCATCGAGCATTGTTTCGTGATTTTCGTCATACATCGTATCGAGTATGGCTTCCAACGTGTTCGGCGCATGAATGATCTGGTCGCCCAGTTCCTTGCTTCTGGCGAAGGTATCCTGAATCGCATAGGCAATAAGATCCTCCTTCGACTTGAAGTAATAGTACAACAGGCCGGGTCTGATCGACGCCTCATGAGCGATGTCGGCGAGGGTCGCCTTGGCAAATCCGCTACGCGCGAAACAGGCGAGCGCCGCCTCGATGATGTGGCGCAGACGCTCTTGCGACTTCTTGGATCCGGGTTTCCGCACGCTTTTCACCTTTGTTGGTTGTCTAACCAAAAATCGCTTGACGATGTCGGTCACCGAGAGGATATGTATCGGTAGGTTCACCAACCAAAACAACGCAATCATACGCATGATCCTGCGATGTTCAAATTGGAAATCTACTTTCCGGCGTCAGAACCCGCCGGGCGATGATCGGGAGTATCGAGGATGACGGACGATCCGAAGCAGCAGACCCCGGCGGAGGGACTCGATGCCCTGTTCGCCAAATGGAACCGGATGGACGAACCCGGCCTCGTCGTCGGCGTCGCCCATCGCGGCGCGGTGATCTACCGGCGCGGTTTCGGCATGGCGAGCCTGGAAAGCGGCCTCGTCAACACGCCGAAGACCCGCATGCGCATCGGCTCGACCACGAAGCATTTCACCTGCCTCGCGGCCCTGCTGCTGGCGGAAGAGGGCAAGCTCGACATCGACGCCGGCATCCGGACCTACATTCCGGAACTGCCCGCGTTCGACCCCGATCCGACCCTGCGCCAATTGATGAACCACACCGGCGGCCTGCGCTGCTTCATCGATCTCGCGATGTATTCGAGCGGCATCTCCGCCATACCGGACGGTGGCGCACTCGACTTCATGGTGCGGCAGCACGATCGAAACTTCGCGCCCGGCGACGAGATGATCTATTGCAATGGCGGTTACTTCCTGCTGTCGCTGGCGATCGAGCGGGTGAGCGGGCTCAGCTTCGAGGCGTTCTTGAAGGAACGCATCTTCCTGCCGCTGGGCATGACCGACACGGTCGCTCATTCGAGCGATCTCGAACTGCTGTCCGGCATGGCGACGCTGCATAACGCCGCCGCCGACGGGTCGTTTACGCGGGGCATCTTCCCCGTGCGGATCAAGGGCGAAGGGTCGATCGTCTCGACCATCGACGACATGCTGGGCTGGATCCGTCATCTGCGCGCGGCCGACCATCGCGTCGGCGGTGCCGAGACCTGGCGGCAGATGCTGACCCGGCCGCGCTACAATAGCGGGACCGAAAGCAACTATTGCTTGGGCCTGTCGCGCGAATTCTATCGTGGCATCGAGACGATCCACCATGCCGGCGGTGTCATGGGCGGCCAGTCGCAGATGCTGACCGTGCCGGACCACGAGCTCGACATCATCATCATGGCGAACCGGTCGGGCACCGACCCGTCCGGCCTGGCCCTGAAGATCATCGACATCCTGCTGGCCGATGCGCTCGATCCGCTGTCGGCGAAGGTCGAGGGAACCGTCGGCGAGGCTGTGGCCGGCCGCTATCACGGCGCCCGCTCCCATTTGCTCTACGGGCTGTCGGTGACCGATGGCAAGCTGGGCTTTTCCTTGTCGAATTCTCCGGCCATGCCGCTCACTGCCGGGGCGGACGGTGCCTTCGCCTTGAGCATCCCTGGCATGGGCGACTTCGTCATCCGGGCCAACGATCCGGTCGAGGGCAAGTCCCGCTCGATCGTGGTCGATTATTGCGGTCGTCAGGAGGCGGCGGAACGGTTGCCCGACGAGCCGCCGGAGACCGCGGCGGCGGCCGATGGGTTCGTCGGCCGCTATGACGGGCCGGACCAGGGCGCCGGCGCGACGGTGACTCTCGTCGACGGCCATCTGCGTCTGGCGCTGCAGGGCCAGTACGGTCGGACGGTCTACAAGCTCATGCCCGTGTCGCGCGACGTCTTCGCCGGGATGGCCGACGATCCGCTGCTGCCGTTGCCGCTGTCGATCACGGCGCATCGCACCGGCGGCCAGGTCGACCTCTTCTGGATCGATACCGGCCGGACACGCCACCTGCAGTTCACCCGGCTGTGACCGTCGCCGAGAGGGGGAAATCGATCATGACCGAAGATCAGCCACAGGATCCCGTGACGGCGCTCGACGCGCTGTTCGCCCGATGGAACCGCAGCGACGAGCCGGGCCTCGTCGTCGGCGTGGCCCACCGCGGCAAAGTGATTTACCGCCGCGGCTTCGGCCTGGCGAGCTTCGAGAGCGGGCTCGCCAATACGCCGAAGACGCGCATGCGCATCGCCTCGACCACGAAGCATTTCGCGGCCCTTGCCTGCCTGCTGCTGGCCGAGGACGGCAAGCTCGATATCGATGCCAGCATCCGGACCTATGTGCCGGAGTTGCCGGCGCTCGAACCCGAACCGACTTTGCGCCAGCTGATGAACCACACCGGCGGCTATCGCTGTCCGACCGACATGTCGTTCGGCCTCGGCGAGATGACGAGCCAGGATAGCCTGGACGGCATGGTGCGGCAGACCGGGGTGAATTTCCCGGCCGGCGAGCAGATGATGTACAGCAACGGCGGCTACGAGCTGCTGTCGCTGGCGATCGAGCGGGCGAGCGGGCAGGGTTTCGCCCAATTCCTGGCGGAACGGATCTTCCAGCCGTTGGGCATGCTTGACACGCTGGTCGCATCCACCGACCGCGAGCTGGTTCCGGGCATCGCCACCCTGCACTTGCCGAGTCCCGCTGGCGGCTTCGTCCGTGGCTATCTGAGCGGTGAAAGCCGCGGGTCCGGCGGCATCGTCTCGACCGTCGACGATATGCTGATCTGGCTCGCCCACCTGCGGTCGGCCAAGCATCGGGTCGGCAGCGAGGCGAGCTGGGCGCAGATGCTGACCATGACACGCTATGCGAACGGCACGGTCGGCACCTATTGCCTGGGCCTCGAACGCGAGACCTACCGCGGGGTCCAGACGGTGCATCATGCCGGCGGCCTGATGGGCGGCGCCTGCCAGATGCTGACGGTGCCGGCCGAGGCGCTCGACATCATCATCATCACCAACCGCGTCGACGGCGGCGTGAACCCGAGCGCACAGGCCGAAGCCATCGTCGACCTGTTGCTGGCCGAGGTGCTGGCGCCGCCGGAACCGAAGATCGAGCAGGATACCATCGCTCGTCATCTGGGCCGCTACTACGTTGCTCGGACGCACATGCTCTATGGGTTGCTCGACAGCAACCTGTTCGGCGTACCGGACGGTGCGGGCAAGCTCGGCTTCTCACTGTGCAACACGCCGGGCATACCGGTCTATCCGATGGCCGATGGCGCCTTCGGCATGAAGCTGTCCGGCATGGCGCAATACGTGATCCGCCCAGGTGCTGCGAAGGACGGCAAGACCCAGAGCCTCGACATCCAATATTGCGGTAGCCACGAGACGGCCCTGCGCCTGCCCGATACGCCGCCCGAGCCGGCCGTCGCGGCCGCCGGTCTGCCCGGACGCTACTACTGCAACGACATGGATGCGACGGCCACGGTCACGTTCGCCCAGGACGAGATCCTGATGGATGTGCGCGGCGGATCCGGTCACGTGGCCTATCGCCTCAATCCGCTGACCGCCGAGGTCTTTCGGGCGAACGGCACCGATCCCATGCTGCCGCTGATCGCCAGTCTGGCGGTCGAGCGCGCGAATGGCGAAGCGCAGACCCTCTGGTTCGATACCGGCCGTACCCGCCACCTGCGCTTCACCCGGCTGTGACCGCCGCCGAGGGAGAGAGTTCATGACCGAAGATCCCAAACCGCAGGACCCGGTGGCGGCACTGGACGAGCTGTTCGCCCGATGGAACCGCAGCGACGAGCCCGGGCTCGTCGTCGGCGTGGCCCATCGGGGCCAGGTGATCTACCGCCGGGGCTTCGGCTTGGCGAGCCTGGAAAGCGGGCTCGCCAATACGCCGAAGACGCGCATGCGCATCGCCTCGACCACGAAGCATTTCGCCGCCCTCGCCTGCCTGCTGCTGGCCGAGGACGGCAAGCTGGAGATCGATGCCAGCATCCGGCAATACATTCCGGAGCTGCCCGCGCTCAAACCCGAGCCGACCCTGCGCCAGCTGATGAACCATACCGGCGGCTATCGCTGCGCGCTCGACCTGTCGTTCTATTCCAACGGTTTCTCCGACCTCGCCGGCCAGGACAGCCTGGACTACATGGTGCGGCAGACCGGAGTAAATTTCCCGGCGGGCGAGCAGATGATGTACAGCAACGGCGGCTACGGCCTGCTGTCGCTGGCCATCGAGCGGGCGAGCGGACGCAGTTTCGAGCAGTTCCTCTCAGAACGGCTGTTCCAGCCGCTGGGCATGGTCGACACGCTTGCGGTGCCGACGGACCGCGAGCTGGTGCCGGGCATCGCCACCCTGCATATGCCGCGTCCGGGCGGCGGCTTCGTCCGCGGCAACCTGGGCGGCGAGAGCAAGGGCGACGGCGCCATCGTCTCGACGATCGACGACATGCTGATCTGGCTGGCCCATCTGCGGTCGGCGAACCACCGGATCGGCAGCGAAGCCAGCTGGGCGCAGATGCTGACGCCCACCCGTTATACCAACGGTACGGTCGGCACCTATTGCCTGGGCCTGGAACGCCAGACCTATCGCGGTGTCGAGACGGTGCATCATGCCGGCGGCCTGCTGGGCGGCTCGTGCCAGATGCTGACGGTGCCGGCCCAGGCGCTCGACATCATCATCATCGCCAACCGGGTCGATGGGGGCGTCAGCCCCAGCGCGCATGCCCAACGCGTCATAGACCTGCTGCTGGCCGACGTGCTGGCGCCGCCCGTGCCGAAGATCGAACAGGCTACCGTCACCCAGCATCTGGGCCGCTACTACGTCGCCCGGACGCACATGCTGTACGGGCTGCTCGACGCCGACGGCAAGCTGGGCTTCTCGCTGTGCAACACGCCGGGCATGCCGGTCTATCCGCTGTCCGATGGCGCGTTCGGCCTGGAATTCTCCGGCTCAGGCCAGTTCGTCATCCGGCCGGGCGATGCCGTGGGCGGCAAGACCCGGAGCCTCGACGTCGATTATTGCGGCAGCCACGAGACGGCCTTGCGCCTGCCCGACACGCCGCCCGAGCCGGCGGTCGCGGCCGATGGGCTGCCGGGCCGCTACTATTGTCACGACATGGATGCGACGGCGACGATCGAGCTGGTCGACGGCGAAATCCGGATGGACCTGCGCGGCCGCACCGGCCGGATGCCGTACCGCCTCGATCCGCTGACCACCGACATCTTCGGCGCCCAATGCACCAACCCGTTCCTGCCGGTAACGGCGGGGGTCTCGGTCGAGCGCACGAACGGCCAGGCGACGGCCTTCTGGTTCGACACCGGGCGAACCCGCCACCTGCATTTCACCCGGATCTGATCCGCTTTTTTCGCACGCGAGGATATGATGGCTCTTCTGTTGACCGACGCGCCGGTCTCATACCCGTATTTCGAGCCGTTCCGGATTTCCCGGGGCGCCGCTTCCGTTGCCAATACCGTGCTCGTGATCCTGAGCCGCGACGGCATCGTCGGGCGCGGCGAGGCTGATGGCGTCGGCTATGCCGGCGAGACCGTCGAGACCATGCGCGCCGAAATCGCCCAGGTGCGGGCGGCGGCGGAGGCCGGCGAACTCACGCGCCAGAGCCTCCAGACCCTGCTGCCGACCGGCGGTGCCAGGAACGCGCTCGACTGCGCCTTCTGGGATCTGGAGGCGAAGCAGCAGGGCATCAGTGCAGCGCGGCTCGCCGGCTTCGAGGCGCTGCGGCCGCTCAAGACCACGATCACGATCGGCATCGACACGCCGGCCCGCATGGCAGCGAAGGCCGCCGCCTTCGGACCGGGCGCGCTGATCAAGATCAAGCTGGGCGACCGGGGCGACCTGGAGCGGGTCGAGGCGATCCGTGCCGCGGCACCGACGGCGGGCCTGATCGTGGACGCCAACCAGGCCTGGCAATTCGCCGATCTCGCCGATCTGGCGCCCCGGCTGGCCGACCTGGGCGTCACCTTGATCGAGCAGCCGGTGCCGGCCAAGGACGACGAGGCGTTGCGCGGCTATCGCGGCCCCGTGCCGCTCTGCGCCGACGAGGCCTGCGACGATCGCTCGTCGCTGCCGGGGCTCGCCGGGAAATACGAATTCATCAACATCAAGCTCGACAAGAGTGGCGGCCTGACCGAGGGCCTGGCTCTGGCGCGCGCGGCGCGAGCCGCCGGCTTCAAGCTGATGGTCGGATGCATGAGCGGCACGTCGCTCGCCATGGCGCCAGCGTTCCTGGTCGGGCAATTGTGCGAGGTGGTCGATCTCGACGCGCCGCTGTTCCTGCAGCAGGACGTGCCCGATGGCATGCGCTACGAGGGCAACCTGCTGCATCCGTACAGCGAGCGGCTCTGGGGTTGACCGCCGGTCAGGGCGACGCGCGCCACCGGTCGGCGAACTCGCCCAGTTCCGTCTTGTTCAAATCGGAAACCGCCCAGAACACCATTTCGTCCTGGGTCCAGCGCAGGTAGTTGTAGCCGCTGTGCTCGCCGCTGCCCGGCGGTGACTCGATCGTGCTCGAGCTCGGCCAGACGTAGAGATCGACGACATGCTGCGCGCGGCGATAGGCGAGGGCGGCGACGGGACGGCCGGCCAGATAGTCCAATCGTCCGCCGATCAGCGGAAACCCCTGGGACGCCAGGTCCTTGACCGGCGGTGCATAGTCGAGCCGACCATCGAACCAGGGCTTGACGGTATGCTGGTCGGTCGAGACGACGTCCATCAGATGGCCGGGCTGCAGGGCGCGGATGTGGCTGGAGACCACGCTGTCGGTCAGGTCGCCGCCGCGCGGCAGGATCATCGCCAGCGCCAGCACGGCCGCCATCGCGGCGCCGGCGCCGAACGGCAGGGCGCGCGCGCGCCAGCCGCCGGCGGCCCTGACCCGGGAGGCTGCCGCCGGGCGAGCCAGCGGAATGGGCGCGGGCGGCGCCGCGGTCCTGGATGCGGCGAGTGCGGTTTCGATCGACCGGCGCAACCGATCGGGTGCCGCGTGATACGAGGCTTCCGTGCCGAGCCGGCCCGACAGGTCGCCCAGCGCCGCCTGCTTCGCCGCGCAATCCGCACAATTCGCCACGTGCGCGGCCACCCGTGCGGAGCCGCCGACGTCGAGTTCGCCGTCGAAATCCGCCTGCAGCAGGAAGGTCACTTCCGCGCAGTCATCGGTCGTCATCAGAACCCTCCCACGGCATGCAGCCGCATCAGCGCCCGGCGTGCGCGCCACAGTCTCGACATCACGGTGCCGATCGGCACCTGGGTGACCCGGGCGATGTCCTTGTAGGAAAGCTTTTCCAGCTCGCACAGCACGAGGCACTCGCGCAGTTCGATCGGCAAGGCGGCGAGGGCGGCGTCGAGCCGGGCCAGGTCCTGTTGCTGGGCGAGGGCCGCCTCGGGATCCGGGCCGGGATCCGGCACGTCCAGGCCGAAGCCTTCGCCGTTCTCGTCCTCGGCGCCGCCGCCGACCGGCACCTCCGTGCCGGGGCGCCGGGCCTTCAACGTCGAATAAGCCGTGTTGCGGACGATCTGCAGCAGCCATGCCCGGCCGTCCCCGCCGCGGAACGACGGGAAGTACCTGAGCGCGCGGAGCACCGCGTCCTGGACGATGTCCTCGGCCAGGGACCGGTCACGGACCAGCCATCGCGCGAGATTGTACGCCGCATCGAGATGGGGCAACACGATCTGCTCGAACGGCGGAGCGGCCTCCGCGGCTTCCGTCATTCTAGGCCTTGGCGCTTGGTGGCCGGTGTGCGCTGGGACATGTCATACCCCCGGCAAATCGCTCTGCCCGGGCGAGCGGCGCAGGCTCGGCAGCATGCCACGAAGCAGATCGTCCCGGCGGATAAAATGGTGATGGAGGGCCGCCCCCGCGTGGAGCGCGATCAGCGCCAGCAGCACGAGCGCCACCGTGCCGTGGAGGGCGAACAACTGTCGGGACAGCGCGCGATCGGTCGCCATGACCGACGGCAAGGTCCAGAGGCCGAAGAACCCGACCCGGTCGCCGTGCGCCTGGCTCGCGGCAAGGCCCAGCAACGGCTGCAGGAACAGCAGAACATAGAGAAGGATCGCCACGCCCTTCGCCGCGATCCGCTGCGCCCATGGCATGCTGTCGGGCAATGCCGGCGCGGGCGACACTTGCCGCCACCCGAGCCGGATCACCGTCAGCAACAGGATGGTCAGGCCGAACGATCGATGCACCATGCGCAGCCATGCGGCCTGGTCGCGCGATGACGCGCCGTCGATCGACCAGGCCAGCGCATAGGCACCGACCAGCAGCGCCAGCGTGATCCAATGGATCGCCCGCATGGCGCCGCCGTAGCCGTGGCGGGCAGGAGGCTGTGTCATTGCACCACGACCGTTCCCTGCATGTGGGGATGCAGGGAACAGAAGTAGTGGTAGGTCCCGGGCGTCGAGAACACGTAGGAGAACGCGTCGCCGGTATCGAGTGCCGGCGATTTGAAGGTCCTGGGCTCGCCGGCATCGACGATGGTGTGCGGGATGTCGTCGCGGTTGGCCCAGGTGATCTTCGTCCCGGCCGCGACGGTCAATTGCGCCGGCGCGAACGAGAAATTATCGATATTGACCTGGGCGTCCTCCGCCCAGGCCAGGGAAACGACGCTGCTGTTCAATAGAACGGTGCTGAATATCAATCCGGTCAGCGCAAATAAACGTCGGCGCATGATGTCTCTCGTCTGTAAAATGGGATCAGTTGGCGAGCGGAGTATCGACGATCGCCAGCTGGGCGTTGCCCTGGACTTGCCGAACGCTGGTGACGCCCAGGACCGACCGCAGCTTTCCCGGGGGCAAGTCCTTGATCGGCCCCGGGCTGGGGGCCGTGCCGGGCGCCGGCTGCGGGAACGCGGTTGACAGCGCGGTGTGGAATGCCACGTTGCCCTCGACCTTCTGCATGACCTGATGGATATGCCCGTTCAGCACCGTCACCGAACCGAACCGCTTCAGGTACGAGAGGGCCTGGGTGCCGTCGTCGGTGCCCCAACCCCATTCCTGATAGACCGTCCACAGCGGGATGTGGGCGAACACGACGATCGGCTGGCTGCTCGGGCGGCCGGCCAGATCCTTTTCCAGCCATTCGAGCTGCTCCTGGCCCAGGTTGCCCAGGCCGCCGGCCTTCAGGTCCTGGACGTTGTTCAGCCCGATGAAATGCACGCCCTGCTGGTCGAAGCTGTAATAGCCCTTGGCGGCGCCCTTGGTGAACCGCTCGAAGAAGCCCTTGCCGTCCTCGTCCAGCACGTCGTGCTCGCCCGGGACGTAGTGGGTGTCGAGCCCGGCGCCCTTGATGATCTGCTCGGCGGTGTCGAACTGGTCGGCGCGCGACAGCTGGCTGACGTCGCCGGTATGGATCAGCAGCGAGGATTTGCCCTTGAGCTGCGTCACCCGCTCCACCGCCTCGCGGAGCGTGCCTGGCGTGTCCATGTTCGGCGGATTGGCAAAGCCGATGTGGCTATCGCTGATCTGCACGAAACTCAACTCGCCGCTGGCCGGCGTCGCGGCCATGGCGCCGCCGCCCATCAGGATGGAACGCGGCACGCCGCCGCTCACCGTCCAGAGCACGCCGGTGCCAGCCCAGAGCATGCATTTCAGGAACCCGCGGCGCTGTGGTCCCGCCGCGTCCTCGATCTCGTTCGTCACGTCCATCACGACCCTCGTTCGGCTTGTTGCTGCAGCGTCTACCGAGGGGCGGCTCGCTTTATTCGCGGGCGTCGCAGCTTTTTATGCGCGATCGGAAAGATGGCGTGCGCAGGGCGAGGATTTGCGAGAACCGGCGGAATTTGGAAGGGTTCAAACATCTGAACCGCGAACAGATTCTGCTCGTGGCGACGACGACGCGCGTCGGCAATTGGAATATCCGGGATTCGACCAGCGTTACCGGCACCTTCGACAGCGCCCGCAACTTCACGGGCTCCAGGACCGACGCCAACAACAATGGTTGCCACTACGCCGGCATCGTCTCGGTGATCGCGGCCGGTTTCAACGCCGAGAGTGCGACCATGACCGTCACCGGCTGCTCGCTCGCGGACACCTACAGCGGGTTGGCGGCACTCATCGACTTCCGGTCCAGCGATGACACGATCGTGTTCGGGCTGGCCTCTTCCGACAAGAGCACGGCGGAGGCGAGCCGCCTCACCCGTTTCTAGGGCCGATGGCGCCACCCGATCCATCGGGTGGCGCTATTTCGCTTTTTGCGGGACGAGCGACGCGGTAAACGATGCCGGCGGCCCCTTGGAACTGGAGGCGCCCGGCGTCGGGCGGAAGCGATTGTCGGGAATGAACGATCACGCCGATGCCGTTCCGCCGTTCGAAGTCGCCTATTACATCGACCAGTGCTGGTGCGATGCCTACGGCCTCTATCTGAAAGGCTGGCTGCATTGCCACCAGCATCGGCTCGACGCGCTGACGGTTCATGTCGGCCCCGACAGCGCGCGGGTGGTGGATTTCCACGACCGGCCCGACCTGCTCAATTTCTTTGCCGACCATCCGCACGTCGTCCATAGCGGGTTCGAGGTCTATGTCGCCTGCCGTCCGGGTGTTCCGGTCGGCTTCGAGGTGGCGACGAAGGCCGGTCGGCGCACCTTGGCCGTGGAACTGCCCCGGCGCGAGTTGCCGCCACCCCTGAAGCAGCCCGGAAAGCCTTGGGCGCCTGGCGGGCCGCCGTTCTTCCTCGACTTCATCGACATGGTCAACGACCGGCATCTGTCGATCCTGGAGATCGGATCCCGCATCGTCGGCGGTGCGAGCGTCGATTTCCGGCGCAATTTCCCGGGTGCCGGGAACTACATCGGCTTCGACATCCATCCGGCGCCGGGCGTGGACGTCGTGGGCGATGCCCATGCCCTGTCGAGCCTGGTGGGCGAGGGCGCGGTCGATGCGGTGTTTTCGCTTTCGGTGCTCGAGCATCTGGCCATGCCCTGGATCGTCGCGGCCGAGATCAACCGTGTGCTGAAGCCGGGCGGGCATGTGTTCCACAGCGCGCCCCAAGCCTGGCCGATCCACGAATATCCCAATGATTTCTGGCGGTTCTCAGACCACGGCCTGCAGATCCTGTTCGGGCCGTTCTTCGGCTTCGAGGTGGTCGAGGCGACCATGATCAATCCGGTGCAGCTGTATCCCGAGCACCGGGAGGGGCCGCATCTTCAATTGCCGTTCAATCCCGGCTTCGGCAACGCGTGCATCTTGTCGCGCAAGGTTGCCGAGCTGCCGGACAGCGTGCTGACCAGTTTCGACCGCGGCCTGACCGGCCTTGCGGAACGGTCACGGCAATATCCTCGACGGCCCTGAAGGCGAGGGTCTTTCCCGGCCTGCGGGAAAGACCCTCGTTGGCTCAGTTGGTCTGGACGGCGACGCTGGTCGAACCGTGCGACAGGCCGTTGGAGTCGAGGAACCGGACGAAGACGCGCGATGATCCGGGGTTCAGCGGCACGGCCGCAGTGGCCGTGACGAAGATCGAGAAGGTCGGCGTCTGGCCAGTCGCATAGTTGGCGAGCGCGACCGACGATGCCGGCGGAGCCAGGCACTGGCCCGAACCATTCGTCTGGCACATCGTGACGATGATGGGCAGGGTGGCGCTTCCCGTATCGACCGTTGCGGTGATCGGTGCGGCCGCGCCGATATTGTCGCTGGCGACGGCGAAGGCGCCGGCCTGCTGGGCCGAGAACGGCACATTGACGATCCCGTTGGCGCTCGACGTTGCCGCCAGGGCGATGATGTCGGGCACCGGCGTCGTAGAGAATTGCAGGTCTATCGAATTCACGCCGAGCGTGATGGGGGCGTAGGTCGTGCCGCCGCACACGAACAGCAGCGGCTGCGACGGGTCGAGGGCGCCCGACGAGCCCTGGAACGCCAGCACGAAGGTCTGCGACCCGTTGGCCGCGATCGAGACCGGGGGGTTCTGCCCGCTGTTCGCGGTGTTGGTCGACGGATCGGTCGTTTCATAGAACATGCTCATGCCCGACGGCGCCGAGGTCGGCAGCAGGATCCGGCAGTTGTTGAGCGCGTTGGCGCCGGTGTTCAGGATGGTCGCGTAAATCGTCGCCGTCGAGCCGACCTGGACCGACCGGCCGCCGGGCAGAACCGCCGACAGCAGGACCGATGCCGGCTGCGCCTTGCCGATGAAATCGCTGCCAAAGGCCGCCGGCGCACTGCCGACCGCGATGGTCTTCACGACAGTGTCCGAGGCGACGTCGATTTCCGACACCGTGTTGTCGGTCTTGTTCGCGACATAGGCCTTCGCGCCGTCCGTGGTGAAGGATACGCCGAACGGACCCTGGCCGACCGGTATGGTCGTCGTCACCGTATTGGTGGCGGTGGAAATCACCGAAACGTTATTGTCGTTGTGGTTGGCCACGAAGACCTGGGTGCCGTTCGGCGAAACCGCGACGCCGATCGGACCGCCGCCCACGACGATCGAGCCTGTCACGAGGCCGGTCGCTGGATTGATCACCGTCACCGAGCCCGAGTTCAGGAATTGGGTGACATAGAGCTTGCTGCCGTCCGGCGTGATCGCGACCCCGTCGGGGCTGTCGCCGACCGAGATCGATCCGATCAGGGAATTGGTCGTGGTCGAGACGACCGAGACGAGGCCGCCCGTCGTTCCGTTCGCGACATAGAGCTTGGTGCCGTCCGGCGAGACCGCGACGCCGGCAGGCGTGCCGGGCACGGCGACGCTCGCGGTAACGGTATTGTTCGACGTGTCGATGAACGACACTTCCGGCGTGCTGGTCAGCCCGTTGGTCACATAGGCCCTGGTGCCGTCGGGCGACAGGGCCACACCCGGCGGGAAGGTGCCGGTGGCGATCGTCGCCGTGACCGTTTGGGGAAATTGCGCCGCATCGATGACCGAGACGCCGCCGAACAGGCTCGCCACATAGGCGGTCGTTCCATTCGGGGCGACCGCGACGCCCTGCGGTTCGGAATCGACGGGAACCGCGCCGATCACGGTTCCGCTCGGGACATCGACGATCGACACGGTATTGTCGCCCGTATTGGTGATGAATGCGTTTTGCGCATCCGCCGGCAGGATACCTGCCAGGGACGCCACCATTACGGTGCCGAGCAGCGGAAGGAAGCGGTCTAAGCGCATGGCTGTCACCAGATCATTGTTTTGTCGATCACCATAACTATTTGCCAGATACTATGCAATCACGGCGTGTTGAGAGTGCCCGCAATAATGGTTGGCGCTTCTTATGCGTGAGTTTCTACCTATCCCTTGCAAGTGTGCTTGAATGGCCGAACTGCTTGACGCCCTTACCGCGCAACCATAAAGTGCAGCATGGGCTTTAGTCTTTCAGATAAACCGGCGTCCGCGCTCCTTGCGGGGGTGTTCATGAGCATCGTCCTGGGCGGCGGCGGTGTCCGGGCCGCTGCGCCGCCGGATACGGACGGGCAGGCCGCGGCCGGCGCCAGCACGCTACGCGACGCGGTCGCCCTCATGGGCCAGACCTACGATTTCAGGATCGACGGCATCGATCGGCTCGGGACCGAAGCACCCGATTGGCCGGCGTCGGATCAGCCGCCGGCGGCCGTCCTGAAGCGGTTGCTGCGCCACTACGGCTATATCGCGGAATTGAAGACGGGCAATGCCGCGGCCCAGGCCGGCATGCCGCAGCATCTGCTCGTCGTCGGACCGAGCGCCGATCGCGGAGACGGTTCCGACCGTTCGTCCAATCCCATTCCGGCGAACCTGCAGCACGACGCCCAGGCGCGCCAGTCGTCGCCCTCGGCATTGAGCCGGGCGCTCGGGCAACTCGCCCTGTCGACCCATCCCGATCCGGCCTTGGCCGTGCCGGCACGCCCGACGACCGGCGCCTCGTCCCAGGTCGGTGCGCTGTCCGGCCCGAGCGCCAGCGCCGCCCAGCCATCGTCGAACGCACCCAACATGGCCGCGCTGACCAATACGGCCCGGGCGAACCTGGTCGGGTTGGTGACGAGCCTGCAGAACGCCTGCAAGGGCCGTGGGTGCTGATCAGATACCGTCGTCGATGACGCAGGCCGCATGACCGCCAGCCCCAACCGCTCGTACCTTCCAGAGGTCGACCAACTGCGCGGCATCGCGGCTTTGCTGGTCTTCTTCTATCATGGCTTCCAGCTGTTCGGCGCGCGGCTGGCCCATGGTGCGGTCTTCGATCCCAGCAAGCATTGGGTGATTTCGCGCAACCCGATCATCGCGACGATCGAGGAGGGGCACAGCGGCGTCGGCCTGTTCATCGTCCTGTCCGGCTTCATCCTGTCGATCGGGACGGTCGGGCGGCCGATGAGCTATGGCAAATTCCTGCTTGCCCGCATTCTGCGGATCTATCCGCTGCTGCTGGTCTTCGCAATCGTCGCGTTCGCCGTGGCGCCGACCGATCTCTCGAACATGATCGCGACCATCCAGCCGTTCGGTGCCAGCAATGCCCAGCGCGGCAATCTGGTCGCCATGTTCTGGGCGGTCGCTGTCGAATTCCAATGCTACCTGATCTTTCCCTTCCTGATCCTGTTCAGCGATCGGTTCGGCACGCGCTTTCTGGTGCAGATCATCGCGAGCGCCATCGCCCTGCGTTGCCTGGCGGTGTTCTCCGAAGGCGCGATCGCGCGGGACATCAGCTATTGGACGGTGGTCGGCCGTATCGACCAGTTCTGCCTCGGCATGATCGCGGCACGGCTCTATCTGCTCCACGGCTGGCGCGAGCGGGTCGGGAGGCTGGTTTTCCTTCCGGTCGCCATCGCTGTGCTGCTGATCCTCTGGGTGTTCAATCGCGCCGGCGGCTGGCCGCTGGCCAGTCATTGGAAACTGCTCTGGCCGACGGTCGAGGGCGGTTTCTGGGCCGTGTTCGTCCTCTGCTACCTGCGCATCGGTCCCTCGCTGCCGGCGCTGCTTTCCCGACCGCTCACTCAGTTGGGCGTGGTCAGCTATTCCCTGTACCTCGTCCATTTCACCGTCATAAATCTCTGCATCGCGAACGGGCTTTACTTGCGAATGACTGGAACGGGCTACTACGACGCCCTGCTGACGACGGCTTTCGTTGCCGTTCCGATTGCTCTCGGAATTTCGCTCTTGCTGTACGACACGATCGAGAAACCGTTCATGCAGCTTCGCCCCCGGTACGTCGAGGTCGCGAACGGAGCGTAGCGCCGCCTATCCGCCCATCATCGGCGGCAGGGGCGACGCGTCCGAGAAATCGAAGAAATAGCCGCCCGTCGGATGGCGCGAGGCGTGCCCCATGTCCGGTCGGTGATCGATCGCGCTGTAGTGGGATATCAACGACCGGCGCTCCGCGCCCGGACGGGTCGCCAGCGAGCCCCGGTGCAGCAGGCGGGAATGCCAGATCAGCACGTCGCCCCGCTCGCCCAGGAACTCTTCGACCTCGGCGCCCCGCCGCGCGATCTCCTGTTCGAAGAATGGCGTCAGCAAGCGCTCGGACCAGGTCGGCCAGTTGGTATCGGATCCGTCATGATCCAGCAGCTGCAAGATCTTCTGCTGGCGGATCAGCGGCCAGCGATGGGACCCGCGCACGAACTGGAACGGCCCTGCGTCTGGATGAATCCGGTCGAGCGCCATCCAGACGGCGGCATAATGTCCGGAGACGAAGGGAGGGTTGAGGTAATCGTCCTGATGCCAGTCCCGTTCGGTGCTGACCCAGCCCGTCAGGTTCAGGTGCAGCCCCATGGGATGGCCGATCAGATGTTCGAGCAACTCGGCCAGGGGCGGATGGAGGCAGAGATCCTTGATTTCGGGAACCTGCCGGTAGGGGGTTTCCGAGACCCAGCCGCCGGGCTCCCGCACCTTCGAGCGCACGGCGCAGTAGCGGTCGATCAGGTCGCTGGGCAGAAGCTTCGGCAGGATCACCATGCCGTCCTCGCGCCATTGACGCTGCAGGGCGGTAAGGCGGCTGGCATCGACGGTGCTGCGATCGAGGAAGGGTACGGCAGCATCGTCGACGACGTCGCCGATGTCTTCCCAGCGCAGCAGCGATTCGTGGGGCCGCACGGCTGTCACGCGCAAGAATAGATCGTCTGCGGTGCCGTCGTGCGGGGTGATCTCCAGACGGGTGAAACCGCACGCCCCGATCAGTCGAGCGACTGCGTCGGCCGTGTAGGCGCCCATGTGGCTGGTGGGTACGAAGAAATTCCAGTCCCAGCCGGCGGCGGTCCGCTCCGCCGAAGCGGCGTTGGGGACGACCAGGTACAGCATGCCGCCCGGCTTGAGCGCGCGATAGCACGCCTCGGCATAAGCGCGGGGCGCTGCCACGAAATTGAGCACGTCGAGGGACAGGACGATATCCTGGGACGCGGGCTCGAGTTCGGCTGCTTCGAGCTTCACGGGATCGATCGGCAGGCGTAGATATTTGGCTCCGGCGGCTGCGACGGAACGCCACGGCTCGACTCCGCGCGCCGCCCAGCCATGGGCGCGGAAATGGTTGAGGACCTGCCCGGCGCCGCAGCCGGCCTCGAGAATGCTCGGCGTCCGGTGGCTCCTGATCGAACCCGGCGCCCGGCGTCGCAGGGTGGCCATGATATGGTCGTACAGATGCGGAATGCCGGCGAGATCGAGCAGGCGCCAGTCGTCGTAGAAAAAGCTCTCCGGCAGGTCCGCCCAAGCCTGCTCCACGGCAGGATGCGGGAACAGGAAGCCGCAGTGCGGGCATTCCCATATGTCACGCCGCAGTTTGGGATCGTCGGGATGGGAAACGTGGACCAGCGTGCAGCCGGCTCCTTCGCAGGCCGGACAGGCGGCGGAGGAGGTATCGCTCATGGTCTGTTTCCGATGCATAGATCGATGATCGCCGCCTCCAGCCGATCCGTTCCTCGTGATGCGGCTGACTCTATAGGCCGGCATATTGCCTGCCAACCCGCTGCTTCGGCGGCACGGGGTCCGGCCGCCCGAGGCTTGACGGCGATCAGACCCATCACCAGTTGTTGCGAACGATTTTTTCGCGGCGACCGGGCGCGCGCGCAGCAGCAAATCGCGATGAAGCCTCAAAGATGCCACAAGTCCATCGCCGACGAGGCTCATCGCGGACAAAAATATTCATCAAAAATTCGTTCGGCCATCCGATAACCTCACGGTGGGATGAAGCCGGGAGCGGGTGCAGGCGCATGAAGATCGACACGTATTTTGCACGCATGAGGATCGTCATCGGCGGAATATTCTGCCTCTGCCTCCCGCTGGCGATGATCTCGGCCGCGGCGGCGCATGAGGCACCCCACGAGGTCCTGGATCCGCTGCCGCCGAGCACTCGGCTGCAGACGGCAAGCGGCGACGGCCTTTTCCGCACCACCACGGATTCCACGGCGGCACCAGCGCCGGACGCATCGGGCTTCGTCAAGCGCAGCCGCGTCGTCCAGTTCGATGCCTCGTATCGCGACCGTATGCTGATGGCACCCGAAGTGGGCAAGGTCGCGGCCGGCCGGATGACCGGCCAGGATCCGGTACCTGCCCAGGTCACGGTCTTCAAGCTGCCGCTGTTCGACGATGTGGTCGTCAGCCTCTACAAGACCGGCATGAGCACGGACAACCTCGGCAACACGGTCTGGACCGGACGCGTGCTGGGCAGTGAGGCGGGTGAGGCGACGCTCGTCTTCGGCCATGACCAGATTTCCGGCAGCGTGCGCGTGGGTTCGCGCTCATTTACCGTTGCCTCCCAGGCGGACGGCTCGACCAGAGTGATCGAGCTCAGTGCCAACAAGCGACCCCACGTCAATCCGCTGCGCCGGCCGGGACGGGCCGCAGCACCCGCTGCCGATGCGGTCAATGGCGGCGCCGCGGTGCCGGTCATCAGCGCCGCGACGGGTGCGGCGACGACGGTCAGCCTGCTGATCGCCTATACGCCCAGGGCGCTGGCGGACGATCCGAACATCGCGACCTCGATCTCGCTCGCGGTCGCCTATACCAATAACGTCTTCGCGAACTCCGGCATGAATGTCCGGGTGAATCTGCTCGGCACGATGGAGGCGAATTATACGGAAACCCTCGGCGAATCATCGTCGACCATCCTGACGGACCTGCAGGCCGGCGCCGGCGGCTTCGCGGCGGTCCATACCCGGCGGGACGCGCTCGGCGCCGATCTCGTGTCGGTCTGGTCCCATTTCAGCGACGCCTGCGGCGTCTCGTATATCCTGGACGATGCCGACACCACGCCGACGGTCTACGAAGCGCCCTACGGATACAACATCATCTCGACCAGCTTCGGCAATGGCTGCCTGACCGATGCGGTCGCCCATGAACTGGGGCACAACATGGGGGCCAGGCACGATCGTTACGAAGACGATCCGAACGACTTGCTGACCAGCGTGTTCAACTTCGGCTATGTCGACGTCGCCCATCGCTTCATGACGATCATGTCGTACCCGAATGAATGCGACGACGCCGGGGAAACATGCGCGATCATCCCCTATCACAGCTCGCCCAACCTCACCTACCAGGGTGCCGCGCTGGGGATTGCCGATGCCTCGCCGAATTCGGCCGACAACGTCAAAGAGATCAATGCGATTGCTCCGTACATCGCCCTGTTCCGGACCGGCGCGGCTGCGTCGACACCGCTGGTTTCCGCGGCCCTGCCGTCCTCCCGTTCCGTGCAAATCAACCACACCGCCACATTCTTCATGACGGTGATCAACAGCGGAACCGTGGCGGCGACGAACTGTCGCCTGACCGGGCTGGCGCGGACCGACGGCGGCGTTATGCCAGCCTATGCCTGGACGTGGCAGACGACGAGCAGCCAGACGAACCAGGTGACGGGAACGGCTGAAACGGCCGTGAGCATCCCGGCGGGCGGCTCGCAATCCTTCGTCGTCGGGGCCAGCTTGTCGTCGCCGGTCGCGAGCACGTTCGGCGTGGTGACGACGTGCGACAATGCTACTTCTCCGACGGTCATTCCGGGGGTGAATACACTGCAACTGACGGTCGATGCCAATCCGGTGCCGGACGTCATCGCCCTGGCCCTGACGCCTTCGGACAACGGGATCTTGGCCGTGCCGACCGGCACCAGCGGCGCGTTCGCCGTGGCGACCGCCGACATCGGCACCGCTGGTTCGATCGTGGTTTCCGCCGATACGGGCAGTGCCGTCCTGCCGGCTTCGCTCACGCTGTGCCAGACCGACTCCAGCACCGGACAGTGCCTGGCACCGCCGGCCAGCACGCTCACCCACGCCTTCGCCGCCGGGGAAACGCCGACGTTCAGCATCTTCGCCACCGCGACCGGGGCGATCTCCTTCGACCCGGCGAACGCTCGTATTTTCGTCCGGTTCAAAGACGCGGCCGGGGGGACCGTGCGGGGTGCCACCAGCGTGGCGCTGCAGTCTCCTTGAGTTCCGATCGCCCGGAAACCGTCGATCGCGCGGGAGCGCAACGGCCGGCAGGTCATTGATGTTAGGATGGACAGGGGATAAGAAGACCGCCGCAGGAATTGGGGTTACGCCGAACGATGAACGCTTCGCAGGTGGTACAACGCGTTTGGCAATCCTTATACAACCCCGTTGCCGATCGCGTGTCCTGGTATACCAGCTGGCGCCACTCCAAGCCGGACTACGTCAGGCAGCGATGGGAGGGACAAAGCGGCATCCGACCGTCCGGCAAGATCGCGGTGCTGGTCCATTTTTCGACCAACGGGCGCTTTGCCGGGTATTTCCTGTATCTGCTGCGGGCGCTCGAGGAAGCCGGCTTTTCGACCGTCATCGTCTCGAACGCGCGGCAGATCGATAGAGACAGTCTGGAAACGGTGTTGCCCCACTGCGCCCGGGTACTTCACCGCGACAATATCGGCTATGATTTCGGTGCGTGGCGGGACGGCATCTCGCTCACACCGGAGATCGCGGGTGCCGAGCAGCTTCTGCTGGTGAACGACAGTATTTTCGGCCCCTTGCAGAACATCCCCGAGATCCTGGGCCGATGCGACTTCGACAAGGCCGATATCTGGGGCATGACCGACAGCTTCAGCGGAAAATACCATCTGCAAAGCTATTTCGTCCTGGTTGGATCCAAGGCCCTGCGGTCGAAGATATTCACCGATTTCTGGCAGAGGCTCCGCTACGTTTCCAGCAAGCGGGTCGTCATCTATAAATATGAGATCGGCTTGAGCCAAGCCATGCTCAGGGGCGGCCTCAGGCTGCGCGCGCTCTTTCCCTATCGGACGCTCACGAAAGCCGTCTTCGACTGCGCGCTCGTCGGGCCACCGAAGGGCGTGCATCCTTTGAGGGATGAATATTTCGACCGGCTGTTCCGTAGCGTGAACGCCGGTCACCCGCTCAATCCGACGCATTATTTCTGGGAATACCTGATTACCGACCTGGAATTCCCGTTCCTGAAGCGCGAGTTGGTCGAGAAGAATCCCGCCGGCGTCCCGCTTCTGTCGGGGTGGCGAAGCACCATCGAGCAGTCGAGCGATTACCCCGTCGACCTGATCGAGGAATATCTGCAGTCGACGGCGAAGGACAGGGTGTTTTGATGGTCGACCAATTCGATGGCGGCGGCGGGGAAACGACCTCGGCGGTGACCTGGACGGGCGCTGCGGACGCGATTGCGGCGGAGTGCCCGGTGTGCAGGACGGGGGGCGCCAAACCGTCAATCCTCAGGACGCAGAGCCTGGCGCCGGGCCGCGGGGTCATCACCCTGCTGCGCTGCCCCGACTGTTCGAACCTGTTCTGGGACGACCTCGAGCCGTTCGCCTATGAGGGCGGGACGGGATTTCCCTGGTCGGCGGATTTCTATGTCGAGCAGGGCGCCGGCGTGGATGCGCTGATCGAGCCGATCGCGCGATTGCCGGCCCAGCGCGTTCAACGCTATCTGGAGATCGGCTGCGGCTTCGGTTTCTCCGTCGATGCCGCCCAGCGATTGTTCGGATGGCGCTGCATCGGCGTCGATCCATCCCCCCTCGCGGACGCCGGCCGTCTCGCGCTCGATCTCGACATCCGGCCGATCTATGCCACGACCGAGGCCGATCTGGGTGGCCGCTTCGACGTCGTCTATGCCTCGGAAGTGATCGAGCACGTCGGCACGCCCGAGGCGTTTCTGGCGATTTGCCGGGCGCATCTGGCGCCCGACGGCGTGCTGGCACTCTCGACGCCGGACGCCGGCTCCATCCGGCCCGAAACCCCGTTGCCCGAACTGGTGCTGGCGCTCAGCCCGGGCCATCACTTGATCCTCTATTGCGAACAGGGCTTGCGCCACCTGCTGCTCACGGCGGGTTTCGCGCATGTGTCCGTGACGTCCCGCGGGCACCGACTGGTCGCCTATGCCTCGCAGCGCGTGCTCGATTTCGATGTTTCGGCGCCGCTCGACCGGGGGCTCTATCGCAAGTACCTGGAACAGGCGCTCGAGCGAAACGAGCTTCGGCCGTCGTTGCGGCGGGGGTTGCGCTATCGCCTGCTGAAGGAATTCACCAACGCCGGCGACTACGACGCTGGGCGGTCTCTACTGGCGATGCTCGCGGCCGACATCGAGCAGGTCTTCGGCATTGTGGTGGACGAACCGCTCGCGCACAGCGTGGTCGAGCGGGTGCGCTCGGGGCCGCGGACCGGGCAATTCGGTGCCCCCTGGTGCCTTCCGGGCATTCTCTATTGCGCAGGCATGATCGCGCAGAACGGCGACGGCAATCCCGCGGTCGCGGCCAATCGGTTCGACCTCGCCAGCGCTGCGGCGACGGTCTTCCGCGAAGCTTACGTTTCCATCGGCATCGATGACGGCGAGACCGGGGATTTCGAGATCGTCGCGGCACGCCAGGCGCTCCTGTCGCTGTGTCGCGTCGATCCCCGCCGTGTCCTTGCCCGCCTTCGTGCCCGCGCAGTCCCACTCACCGGGGAATTGCTGGAATCGATCGTCCGGCTGCTGATCGATCTTGGAGACGCGGACGCAGCCATGAGTGCGGCCACCGGCGAGCCGGCACTCATGGCGATGGCCGCGGAGTTCAAGGCACGTCACCGCGAGGACGCCAAAACAGATCCTGCGTCACCGCACCGGGCCACCGCCCGCATCGACGCCCGCATCCCGACATCGGCGACCGAGGCTTGCGCCCTGGCCAGCCGCCTGCTCGAGCAGCAGCCACCGGCGACCGGGCCGGCGTTGGCGTCTGCGATGGTCACCCTGACGATCCTGGGTTTCCTGGAGCCGGCCGCGCTGATCGAGCCGAAGATCGTGGATGAACCCGGCTGGCGCGTGGAAAATGCGCGCGGCCTGCTGGCGCTCCTGCATCATCGCGAGCCCGAGCGCGCGGCCGGCCATTTCGGGCGCGCCTGGGTCGAGGCGATCGAGGCGGTTCCGTTGCCCTCGCCGGTCGACGGCTGCCGCCTCAAATATCACGAGACCCTCGCCTGGCTGACGGCCGGCGACGCCCATCGAGCCGCTGCCGCCGCGGCCGACCTGGTCGGACCCGGCGCACCCGCCTGGGTCACCGAAGGGGCGAAGAGCGATCTGGCGGTTCTGCTGGCCGATCACCCGTTGGTGACGGAGCTGCTGACGCAGGAGCTCGACACTCAGGCGTGAGGCGGCACCAAACCCCTGATGAGTTTGATCAGGCGCTCGCTCGCATGCTCGAGCGAGTAGGCCCGTTCCACGTGGCGTCGGCCGCTTTGGCCCATCGACCGGCGTAGTTCGGGATCGTCGCGCAGTCGGCGAAACGCAGAGAGCCATTCGTCCGGACCGTTCGCGACGAAACCGCCGATGCCGACGTCGATGATCTGGGCATTGATGCCGACCGGCGACGCGATGGCCGGCTTCCAGGCTGCCATATATTGCAACAGCTTCAGGCCGCACTTGCCGCGCTCGAACGGAAGATCGGGCAGAGGCATGATCCCAATGTCCATTTCGCACAAGGCCGCGACCTCGGTCTCCTCCGACCAGGGGCGAACTTCGACGGGAAGCCCCTTCAGGACATCGGGACGTCCACCGACGACGAGGATCCGAATCCGGCTTTCGGCGGCGAGCTGCGTCAGCGGCTGACGCAGCGCGTCGAGGTACGGGGAGTTCTGAGGACTGCCGATCCAGCCGATCGTGAAGAATTCGTTCGGCGGCCGTTCGGCCGGTTCCGGGGGATAGCGAGTGAGGTCGATGACCGTCGGCAGCTCGACGATCCGGCGGGCACCGCTTTCGCGAGCTCGGGCGGCGATCGTCGGGTTGCCACAGGTGACCACGGTTGCCGCCGCCATGGCGCGGTCGACGCGGTGCCCCAGGAATTTCCGCACGAAGCCGGAAGGGTGCAGGTCGTAGCGGTGGTAGATGCTGTCATCGAGATCGAGGATCGTCGGGATCCGCCGACCCAGCAAAAGACGCTCCAGCGTCCAGGGCATCCAGGGCAGAAGCTCGCGTTCGATCCAAAGGATGTCCGGCTTCTGCGGACCCAGCAGCGTCATGACACGCCGCAGATAGGCCGCGATGACCCTCCACTTCGATGGGCGTTGTCCGTCCACCAGCGATCTGACGTACCAATTGTCGAAGAGCGGCTTGACGGCGACTTCGATTGCCGCGGTGGACAGTGCTGGCAGAAATTGGATGAGACGGTAGCGCGAACTCGCTGCAAGACGGCCGTATCGCGTCAGTGCGAGAACCTGGATCTTAGACGCCTTCGACATGCGGGGTTAGTTCTCGCTGACCAAATAGCACCACAATAGACGATACCCTGCGATGACGGACCGGAATCCGCTCGATCCTTGGCGCCAGCCTGCCAAAACAAGGCGGCTCCAAGGCTCAATCGCCAGGGTTGCGAACAAAACGACTATGTATTGACCATAGCCAAAGTGTTTTTTGGCGAAGATAAATCGGCTTTGCAGGAAATAGAACAGCCGTTTCGCCGGTATCGCGCCGCTGCTGCCGCCGCCGATATGTTCGACCTCGCCAGAAATTTCAAACCAACTACCCCTTCCGGCTTGCATCGCGCGCAGCGCGAGATCGGCATCTTCATAATACATGAAGAATCGTTCGTCAAAACCGCCGAGCGCCTGGAACAGCGGACGAGGCATGAACCAGCAGGCGCCCATGACCTGATCGACCGCGCGGCTCTCGATGCACGCGGCTTTGGGCAGGAACGCGCGAAAGCGGCTCAACCATGGCAATCGATCGAGGGCGAGCGCACGGGCCAGAACGGCCGAGGCTGTCGGAAAGGTCGAGCAGCTCTCCTGGGTCTCCCCAGCATGATCGACCAATTTCAGCCCCACGATGCCGGTCGCCCGGCGGTTCTGAAGGGCCGATAGTCCGGCTTCGAGTGCACCTGGGCGAACTCTGGCGTCGGGATTGAGGAAAAGCAGGAAGTCGGCATCGCCCAGAGCAGCGCCGCGGTTGCAGCCGCGCCCGAAACCCAAGTTCTCATCGACGCGATCGACGACGAGCGGCAGGTCGGGGGAGGTTTCCACAGCGAGGCTGTCATCGCTCGACGCGTTGTCGACGACGATGGTCGATTTTATCAGACCTTTTCCGTTGTTCCTGGCAAGCGCAGCGAGGCAGTCGGCAAGGTGCCTGCCTGAATTCCAGTTAACGATAATGACATCTATCATGCCTGCCGATTGAATGACCATGGAGGCTCTCTACGGGGTTCACGGATTCTTAACCGATCGTTTGATAATCTTTGATAAGAAAAACTGGGGCCTTGCGAATACATTGGAGAGAATAGCAACCTGAGGCTAAACGTGTCGGTTGGTCACATGCTGAGGCTTTGCTGCCTGCTTCCGCGGGATTTGCGAGCCGCAACCTCATGTGATCGCACAGACCTTCGGCGGGTTCACGTGGAAACGCGAGTACCTGCCGCCGTTTCAAGTTGCACGCCGTTTGCCGCCAGGATCGGCGAACGGGTTTCGACGAAGGGCGCGTGGGGCTATTATAAGAAGTCGGGCGGCTCGAAATTTCTGGAACCAAAGAACCGCGCCGTGGTTTATGTCAATAATGGGTCAAGGGTGAGGGTTCTGGTCATGTCTATGCTTCGTGTGCCAATGGCGATTGCTGCGGTGGCTGCGGTATTCGCGTACGCAGCGCCGGCAAAGGCGGACATCATTGCGGAACTGACTGATAGCGCCAACGACGCGCCGGTGTTCGCGACAAGTACCGCCGGTCAATATCAGTTCAATGGCGCAATCGGAAATTTCACGATCAGCGACCTGATCTCGTCGGTGTCGACGGGTAACACCAGCAACCTGCTGAGCCAAGGATTGACCTTGACGGCCAATGGCGCCGGCACCATGACGCTGACGGTGACGCAGACCAACTTGACCAGCGCCGCCCAGGTCATGAATTTCGCCTCGCAGTTCGGCGCGGTGACAAGTAATGCCACCGGTCTGACCGTCAATCGGACGACGTGCTTCGATCCGGGCAACGGGCCCAAGGGCGGCAGCAAGAACGAGCCCTGCTTCAACACGATCGGCAGCAACGGCACCCTGGCCGCCGCGGCCAACTCCGTGGCCGAGATCGTTGGCAATTCGCCTTTCTCGATCTCCGAGAACATCACCTTCACGTCGGTGGCGGGCGTGCTGCCGAGCACGGGCGACAGCACCGGCCCGGTTCAGAGCGCCGACCCGGATATCCCGCCTGCGGGATCGACCACCAGCCTGTTCGACGCGGTGACTTCGGTTCCGGAACCCGTCTCGATCGCGCTCTTCTTCACAGGCTTGGTCGGCCTGGGCTTGGCTCGCCAGCGTCGCCTGCGCGGCGGCATGGTAAAGACGACCACCGTCTGACATCGCCATGAGGCGTACCGACGCGGGGCAGCTTGCTGCTCCGCGGCGGTACGCCTCAAGCTTTGCGCAGCGCGCCGGGCTTGTGAATTGCCTTCGCACCGGTCTTGTCACTGCGGACCTCGAACTGCGGCGCGTCGGGCGAGGCGGTCGCCGCATGGGTTTTGACCTTGGCTGCCCCGGTCAATTTCTGCTCGATCCGGCCCGTCGTCTCGCCCTGGGGCGTGTTCCACCGGACCTTGTCGCCCGACTTCAAATCCTTCGCCATGATGGCTCTCCTCAGGCCGTCTCGTGGGGCCGGGTCGCCAGCACCGCGCTGGGCGACGAGCCCACCGGATGCAACTCGTCGAGCGTCCAGTCGCGTTTCTGGTCCATCAACGCGATCAGCGCCGCCATGTCCTGGTCCCGGTTCCATCCGGCCGCGGCCACGATCCGGCCGTCGCGCCGGTAATAGGCGATGAATTCCGGCGCTTCGGTGTCGCCGCGCACGATCAGTTCATCCGACCCGGACCCGTGGCCGACGTAGTCGAGCCGCTTCGAGAACTGGATCGTCCAGAAATACGGCACGGCCACGTAATGCCGTCCGGCGCCCAGCATGTTGCGCGCGGCGAGCCGGCCATGCTGCTCTGCCACGCGCCAATGCTCGACCCGGACCGTCGGTCCATCGCCTTGCAGCGGAAATGCAGCGATGTCGCCGGCGGCATGAAGCCCATCGGCCAGGCGCAGTTCGGCATCGACGTCGACGCCGCCGTCCTCGCGCAGCGGCACGCCCTGCAGGAAGCCGGTCTGCAGTCGGACACCCAGGCCAACCACGACCAGATCGGCCGCCAGTTCCTCGCCATCGGTCAGCACCACACCGGCGACCATCCCTTCGCCTGTCACCCGATCGACCCGGCGGTTGAGGCGGAATGCCACGCCCTCGGCCTCGTGCATCTTGCGGAAGATCGTGCCGATCTCGGCGCCCAGCTGCGGCTCGAACGGCGCGCGCTGGTCGGCCACGACCGTCACCTCCAGCCCGCGTTCGCGCAGGCTGGCGGCCACCTCCATGCCGATGAAGCTGGCGCCGACGACGACGACCTTGCGGCCGGGCACGGCGACATCGACCAGATGGCGCGCATCGGCGCGGTTGCGCAGGACGAAGACATGTTCCAGGTGCGCCCCCGGAAAGCTCGGCCGTACCGGCGCGCCGCCGGTCGCGATCAGGGCCGCGTCATAGACCCGCGTCGTGCCGTCCTCCAGCACGATGATGCGTGCCTTCGGGTCGAGCATCCGCACCGTGCCGTGGATCCGCTCGATCGCGTGATGGCGATAGAACGCCTCGTCCTGCAGCGGCGATTTCTCGCCGGCGTCGGCGCCCGACAGCACGTATTTGCTGAGCAGGGTGCGGTCGTAGGGTAGTTCACCATCCTGGTCGATCATCGCGATCTCGCCGGCGAACCCTTCTTCCCTCAGGGTCTGCGCGGCCGTGGCGCCGGCGCCACCACCGCCAATGATAACGAACCGGCGCGGATCGCGTGCCGCCGGCAAAGCCGGCTGCGCTTGGACCGGAGGCTCCGGCGCCAGCACCACCTCCCCGTCGCGGATGCCGACCGGGATATGGAGCAGCCCGTCGACCGCCGGCGGTTCCAGGCAGGCGCCGCTGGTGATGCAGAACGCGGCCTTGTGCCAGGGACAGACTACCCGGTCGCCGTCGAGGATCCCCTCGGCGAGCGGACCGCCCGCATGGGGACAGGTGCCGGCCATCGCGAACACGTCGTCGCCGCGTCGGACCAGCAGGATCTTGGCGCCATCGACCTCGACCTGCCGCATCGTGCCGTCGGGGAAATCGGCGAGGCGGGCCACGACACGGGCTTGGTTCGGCATGGGGGCACCTGTTGTTTTTGGATCCGTCTCCCCTTCAAGCCGCGAATTCCGCCCCCGGTTCCCGCATCGCTGGCGGGCAGCGCAACCAAATCTCCCCTCAGCAGTTCTGAAAGGCCTAACCGAGAAGCGGGAGAAGCCGACGTGCGAGCCCTTCGGGTCGATCCAACCGAGAGTGCCGACCCGCTGCCCGACGTGCGCGCGATCGCCCGCGATGCCGCCGATGCCTGCCGCGCCGAAGCGGCGGCGCTGGATCGCTCTGGCCTGGTCCCGCCGTCCAGCATCCGGCGCCTGGGCGAGGCCGGGCTGCTCGCGGCACCGCTCGGCCTCGACGCCGGCGGTTGGGGCCTGGGCGGCACGCCGGGGTCGACCGCGCGCCTGCTCGAGATCCTGACCATCATCGGGGGCGGCGACCTGGCGATCGGGCGGCTCTACGAAGGCCATGTCAACGCCCTGTTGCTGGTCGACCGGTTCGGCACGCCGACCCAGCGGCAGCGGGTCGCCATGGCGGTGCGCCATCATCACGCGCTGCTGGGCGTCTGGAACACCGACACGGCGGCGCCGCTGACGCTGGTGCGCGCGGGCAGCGCCTGGCACTTGGCCGGCGGCAAGTCGTTCGCTTCCGGCGTCGGCCTGGTCGCCCACGCGCTGGTCACGGCCCGCCGCCCCGACGGCGGGCGGCAGATGCTGCTGGTGCCCATGGCCGACCTCGCCTGCCGGATCGACCGGACCAGTTGGCAGCCGCTCGGCATGCGCGCCTCCATGAGTTTTCATATCGATCTGGAAGGAGTCGGGGTCGGCGCCGATGCGTTCCTGGGCCAGGCGAACGACTATCTGGCCGAGCCCTGGTTCTCCGCCGGCTGCATCCGCTTCCTAGCGGTCCAACTGGGCGGCGCGCTCGCGCTGCTGCGCACGGTGCATGCCCATCTGCGCCGGACCGGGCGTGAGGGTGATCCCTACCAGATCGAACGCTTCGCCCGCATGCGGGTTGCCGTCGAAACCGGGCGGCTGTGGCTCGATCGCGCCGCCGCCGTGTTCGACGGCACCGACGCCCCGGCCGAGATCATCGCAACCGCCAACATGGCGCGCCACGCGATCGAGCAGGCCTCGACCCTGACCCTCGAGCTGGCCGGCCGCTCGGTCGGCGTGCAGGGCATGCTGGCGCCGCACCCGATGGAGCGGCTGATCCGCGACCTGTCGACCTACATGCGCCAGCCGGCGCCCGACGCGGCACTGGCATCGGTCGGCCGTGCGGCGCTGGCGGCGGACGAGCTGCCATGGTGAGCGCCGGCGAGGCGATGCTGGAGCTGGACGGGCTGCGGGGCACCGTCCTGGTCGTGGCCCCGCATCCGGACGACGAAAGCATCGGCTGCGGTGGCCTGATCGCGACGCTGCGCCGACGGGAGGTCGATGTCCACGTCGTGATCATGACCGACGGCACCGGCTCCCACCCGAATTCTCCAAGCCATCCGCCGGGGCGGTTGGCGGCCGTGCGTGCGGGCGAGGTGCTGGATGCCTTGGCCATCCTGGGCGTCGCCGGGGGCGCCGTGTCGTTCTGGCAATTGGGCGACCGGTTCGTGCCCGATGAAGGTGCGGACGGCTTCGAGGGGGCGGCCGTCCGGGCGCGGGCTTTGCTGCGGGTGATGCAGCCGTCCCTGCTGGTCATTCCGGGCCGGGCCGACAGTCATGGCGATCATCGCGCGGTCTGGGCGATCTGGTCGCGCGCCGCCGCCGAGCTGCCGGCCCCGCCGCGGCAGCTGGAATATATCGTGTGGCCCCGGCCGGACGCTGCCGGCGAGGGGCGTCCCGTCACGCTCGACATCGGCGCGGTGCTGGCGCTGAAGCGCCGGGCGATCGCCGCCCATCGATCGCAGCTGGGGCTGGTGATCGACGACGATCCGACGGGCTTTCACTTGCCGGACGATCTGCTCGCCAGGGCCGACCGGCCCCAGGAATCCTATTTCGAGGCTCGGCCATGACGCAGCGCCGCACCCTGCGCATGCCGCGGGAATATTTCGAGGATCTCTACGTCGGCTCGCCGGATCCCTGGGGATTCGTCACCAGCGACTACGAGCGGCAGAAATACGATGCGACCATGGTCGCGATCGGCGGCGGCCATCGCAACGCCCTCGAGATCGGCTGTTCGATCGGTGTCTTCACCCAGCGGCTTGCCGCCAACTGCCGGCAGTTGCTGGCGGTCGACATCGCCGAGACCGCGCTCGACGCCGCGCGCCGGCGCTGCGGCGACCTGCCCAACGTCGAATTCCGCCGCATGCAGTTCCCGGACGAATTGCCGGACGACCGGTTCGACCTCGTCGTGCTGTCCGAGGTCGGCTATTACTGGACCTTGCCCGACCTGGACCTGTTTCTCGCCTGGCTGCGCGATGCGTTGACGCCGGATGGGGTGTTCGTGCTGGTGCACTGGACCGGGGGTACCGACTATCCGCTGACCGGCGACCAAGTGCATGACCATGTCGTGACCGCGACCCATGATTTCCTGCATGCGACGCACAAGGCCTATAACGACTTCTATCGGCTCGACGTGCTGGCCGGCGGGGATCGCCCGGCCGACGGGGCGTAGCGGCTATTCGGCGACCAAGGTCGTCGCGAACTCCGCGGGCGAGGTGATTTCCAGCATCTCGAGGTCGTCCGAATGGCCGAGTTCCCGATGGCGGACGCGCGGCGGCTGGTGGACGCAAGAGCCGGCTTCCAGCAGCACTTCGCCGGTGCCTTCATATTCGAAGCGCACCCAGCCTTTCAGCACATAGACCATCTGAAATTCGAGATCGTGAAAATGCCACTCCGGCCGGGCCTCGTGATCGTCGCGCGCCCGGATGACATGCGCCTTCATCCGGCCGCCCGTTGCATCGCCGATCCCCAGGTCGCGATATTCGAAGAAGCCGCGCAGCCCGTCCGCCGCGAAGGCATCGTCGGCCGCATGGCGCACCGTCACCGTCGAATCCATTCCGTTTCTCCCGCTCGGCCAAGGGCCGGATCTTACGTCGGCGTTCGCTCCTGATCCAAGGCGTTCAAGGTCGGACGGCGACCAGGTTGACCAGTGTTTCCTCCCGTCCGACCGGTGGCGTTCGGCCGAAGCAGCGTTCGAGAATGCCAAGGTCGCTTCGGCTCCACCATAGATAGGGATAGGAGATCGACGCCGGTGCCACGGCGAAGCCGGCCTCGGCGATCATGGCGATATATTCCTCTGCACTGCGCTGAACCTCCATGGGGTGGCGGAACAGCAGGCGGATGGCCCATGAATGGATGTATTTGCGCGTCGATTCGGCAAACAGCAGCAGGCCGCCCGGCTTCAGCACCCGGTAAAACTCGCGCAGTGCCGCTTCCTGGTCGACCAGGTGATGGAAGGTCTGGTGACAGAAGACCATGTCCGCGGATTGATCGGGCAGACCGAGGCACGCGCTGCTCGTCCGCGCGAATGCCACCGACAGGCGGCACCTGGACGCTTCCGCGGCGGCGGCTTCGAGCAGGTCGGCATCGATATCGATGCCGACCATGCGCTCCGGCCGGAAGCGGTCGTGCAGCAGCGCGAAGGAGCGGCCCCAGCCGCAGCCGACGTCGACGATCACCGGATAAGAGGGGCGCCGGTCCGGGATCAGCCGATCGAGATCCGCGACGGCGCGCGCCAGGACGTGTTCGACCCAGATCTCGCTCTTCAGAAACCACAGGCCGAACCGCGATTCCGGGACGTACGCGTCGGTCATTCCCGGCAACCGACCCCTCAGTGCTTGAGCTTGACGACGGTACCCTTGAGCGCCACGCCGGCGACGAATTCGCCGGCGTGGCATTCATAGTCGGTCTCGCTCGCGACGACCTTCTTCTTGTAGTAGCTCACGATATTGACGACCGCATCGCCCCCCAGCTGGTTGGCCCGATCGCGTAATTCCCGGAGCGCGGATAGCATGGCCCAGCGGCACGCGTCCTCGTCGGACCTGCCGAAAGAGTCGGTTTTCCGATTGGTGACGAACTCGCCATAGGTCTGGTCGATCGCCGGCGGATTTTGCGTGGCGAAGAAGAACGCCACCCCCGGGCCGACCCGCAGATAGAAGTCGCCGTTCTTCATCACTTCGTCGATCTTCGGATGGTATTCGGTGTCGCGCGCAAGGGCGTGGTGCGTGAGCAACAGCGTGCTCACCATCAGGAAACCGGCCGATATTCGACGCATGGGAAACAAGCTCCTCGGAACGGACGGTCGCTATCGCCGGTACCGCCCGCGACAGCTAGTTCTCGCTGGGCGGGAAGTTGGTCGATTCCGATTCCTCCGTCAAGTCGTGAAGTCCGAGCGGAGAGACGATGGCGTCGCCAGCCGGAGAGGCGAGCCTAACCAGCCCCAGGCCGTAGCCCTCGGGCAAGCGCCAATAGGCGAAATTCCAGGCGCGGCCCTGGACATCCTGGTGCGGGGCCGGTGCGTCGGGCGTCGGCGGCACCAGGTCCGTCCGGTTCATCAGCATGCCGAAACCGGCGCCGGTCGCCTTTGCCAGCGCCTCACGCAATGTCCAGATGCGATAGAATCCGTCGCTGCCCGCCGCCTCGACCGCGGCGGTTTCCAGCGGACCGAAGGCGGTGCCGGCCAGGGCAGTTACGGGCCGGTCCGGGCGGATCCGCTCGACGTCGATGCCGACCGCCGCACTCCCGATGGCGCAGGCAACGAGATCGCCGCTGTGGCTCAGCGAGATGAACGGCGCCGGCAGACCTGGGCGGCCCATCTCCAGATAAGGCGCGCCATCGTCGGCGCGCAGGATCTTCCAAGGCTCGGCCGGCACGGGATAGTGGCGGGCCAGCAGGGCGCGCAGCAGGACACGCACCATCAGCCGCTGCCGCTGGCCGGTCGGGTGGCGGTGCTGGTCGGCGAACCGCTGATCCTCCGTCGTGCCGTGCCGGGCGGCCAGCAGGTTTGCCGCGGGCGAGGTCGTGTCCAGATAGGCGATTTGGGTCAGTTGCTCTCTCCCGGTTCGTTCTCGCAGGGATGTGCGAGACCTCGCTGTCATCTCGACAGGTGGCATGGTAGGGGTCAAAGCGCCGGGAGGCGAGGGCCGTGCGCTCGTAGGCGTCTTGCCGACCAGGAAACATGATGCCGAAGGGCTCGTCGATTGGAGAACGCCGCTTCCGTATTTTTTCGCGTCCGACGATGGGCCGCCTGGGCGCCGGGAACGCCGTCAATCGATGTTCAGACGCCGACGTTGCTCCGGCGCCGGGTCAGCGCCCTGGGTCAGGAAGCGCTGAGGGCGGTCTGGAGTCTGGCGGACTCCGCCCAAAGCCGCATCATCGTCTCGTCGCGCCACGGCGAATTCCGCCGGACTCTCTCGATCCTCGAAGATCTCGCCGACCGGACCGAGGTTTCGCCCGCCGATTTCACCCTGTCGGTTCATCACGCGCTGGCGGGGCTGCTCTCGATCGCCCACGGCAACCGGCAAGGTCATACCGCCGTGGCGGCCGGGTCGGAAAGCTTCTGCTTCGGCCTGATGGAAGCAGTGGCCTGCCTCGCGGACGCGCCCGACACCCCAGTGGTGCTGCTGCACTATGACGAGCCTTTGCCCAGCCCTTTCTCTGACTTCGACGAGCCGGCGCCCGCGGCGGAGGTGCTGGCGCTGGTCCTGGCGGCCGACGGTCCTGGCGTCCCGCTCAGCCTGGCCTTCGTCCCCGCGCTGACCAAGGCGGAGCGATCCGTTTCCCCTGCGGCGGCGTTTCTCCGCTTCCTGGAAACGCCCGCGCAGACCGAGCTGGTTTCCAGCGGTGATCGCTTGGAATGGCACTGGCGGCGACATGCGACGGCGGATTGACCGGCTCTGGCGGCTGGGGGGAACCGCCTTCGCCTTCTCCTTCGTTTTTTTCGGCGGCTGCCTGCTGGCGGCGACCGTGCTGCCGGTGCTGGCCCTTCTGCCGGGCAATCAGCGCGACCGGGCCCGGGCGATCGTCCAGTTGAGTTTCCGATTCTACCTGGCCATTCTGCAGTTCCTGGGCGTGATCCGGGTGGATGTCGAGGGCGGCGGCCGGTTGAAGGAGGCAGGCGGGCGCATCGTCGTCGCCAATCATCCGACGCTGCTCGACGTCGTCATGCTCATGGCGCTGGTTCCTCGGGCCCAGTGCATCATCAAGCACGAGCTTTGGACCAGTCCGCTCCTGGGCGGGCTGATGCGGCGGGCCGGCTATATCCGTAACGACTTGCCAGCCGACGCCTTGGTCGAGGCGTGCCGCCAGGCGCTCGACCAGGGACAAAGCCTGATCATCTTCCCGGAGGGCACGCGGACGAAGCCCGGCGCCTTACCGCGATTCCGCCGCGGGTTCGCCAACCTCGCGACCATAGCGGGTGCCGCGATCCAGCTGGTCGTCATCACATGCGACCCGCCGACCCTCTTCAAGGGCGACCCTTGGTGGCGGATCCCGGTCCGAAAACCCCATTTCCATCTCGTCGTAGACGAGTGTCTGGACGCGAACATGTACCTAAGGTATCCGTACCGCAGCATCGCCGCGAGAAAGCTCGTTGCGTATCTTGAAGCACATTATGCGGAGAAGCTGCGCCCTGCCGACCATTGATCGGCTCGTGAACGGATTGGTAATCGATCCCCTCCAATAATCGATCGTCCGCACTGCTTGCCGGCGATCTGCGGATGACCTTGGCTCTCCGCCGTCATTTCCCCGTCGGTCGAGGTTTCGATTTTGTCGGTTTACCGCTTCGTTTTGCTGAAGGGCTGAACTCGAAGAAAGTTTTGGAAGTGCTTGATATTGAATTAGAAGTTAAGCAGATGATTATCGAAGCGCTCGTGCTTGAGGATATTTCACCCGACGAAATCGATGCGGGCGAACCGTTATTCGGCGAAGGGTTGGGACTCGATTCGATCGATGCCCTGGAACTCGGCGTCGCCATCCGCCGCCAGTATGGCATCCACATCGAGGCCGTGAACGATCAGGTGAAGGCACATTTCGCCAATGTGCGCAGCCTTGCCCGCTTCATCGAGACGCAGCGGGGGAAGTGACGATGATACTGTCGCGCGACGAAGTGCTGAGCAAGCTCACGGAGTTTCTGGAAGAGCTGTTCGAGGTGCCGAGGAACAAGGTCACCCTGGATGCGAGCCTGTACGAGGAACTGGATCTCGACAGCATCGACGCGGTGGATCTGGTGGTGAAGCTCCAGGGCCTGACCGGGCGTCGGATCAAGCCCGAAGAATTCAAGATGGTCCGCACGATCCGTGACGTGGTCGATTGCGTCGAGCGGCTGCTGGCAGCGGATGCGCCGGTCCAGCCGTAATCCCTGGTTCGCGCTGGCGGTCCTCGGCGGTCTCGGCTACCCGCTGCTGGTCTATTTCGGCCTGCAGCGCCTGCCGCCCGGTGCCATCGTGTTCGTCGGACTGGCGCTGATCGGCCTGCGCCTTCTGGCGACCTGGCGCAGCGAGCGTCACGTGGCTGGCGCCGGCATGCTGGCGCTTACCCTGGCGGCGACCGGGCTTGCCGCCCTGCTCTTCCTGGCGCCGCGCATGGCGGCGCTCGCCTACCCGATCGCGATCAGCCTCGCGACGGCAGCGATCTTCGGCCTGTCGCTGCTCCGCCCGCCGTCCGTGGTCGAGCGGATCGTCCGGATTCGCGAGCCCGACCTGCCGCCGGAGGGCGTCGCCTATGCGCGCAAGGTCACGATGGTCTGGACGGTTTTCCTGATGGCGAATGCTGCGGTCTCGGCCGCTTCGGCCGTCTGGGGATCGCTCGAGGCGTGGACGCTCTGGAACGGCCTGATCTCCTATCTGCTGATGGGTGCTCTGTTCCTGGGTGAAATCGGCGTGCGGCAGGTGGTACGTCGCCCCGCGGCGCTGCCGTGACGATCCTGCCGCTTTCGAGATTGCTGGCCCACGGGCGAGCGCCCGATCATCTTCTGGCGCTGACCGACGGCGTGCCGATTGCCTATGGGCGGTTCTCCGCAGAGGTGGCGAGCGCTGCCGTTCGCCTCCGCGCGACCGGCTGCCGGCGGGCGGCCCTGCTGTGCCAGGACAGCTATCGCTTCGCCGTCGGTCTGTTCGGCCTGCTCCATGCCGGGATGACCGTCGTGATGCCGCCCAACGGACAGGTGGGAACCTTGGCGGCGCTGGGCGATGCGTTCGATCTGCTGGTCGACGATGCCTTTCTCGCCGCTCCGGCAAGCGAGGCGCCATCCTTATCCGGGTTCGACCCGCTGCGGCCGGCATTCGAGTTCTTCACCTCGGGCTCGACCGGTGCGCCAAAACGCATCGTCAAGACCCTGGCCATGCTGGAACACGAGATCGCGGCGCTCGATCGGCTCTGGGGCGACGAGATGGGATCGGGCCCGGCGGTCGCCACCGTGTCCCATCAGCATATCTACGGGCTGACCTTCAAGCTGCTTTGGCCGCTCGCCGCCGGCCGTCCGTTCGCCGGCGAGATGCATGAGCTGTGGGAGACCCTGCTCGACCAGCTTCCGTCGGAGGCCGTGATCGTGGCGAGCCCGGCCCATCTCGGCCGCCTGTCGGGCATTGCCCCGCTGGCGCGGGCCCGGCGCCCGCGGGGGATCTTCTCGGCCGGTGCGCCGCTGTCGCTGTCAGCTGCGGCGGAGGCCACGACGATCCTCGGAGTCTGTCCCACTGAAATCTTCGGCAGTACCGAGACGGGCGCCATCGCGACCCGTCGGCAGATCGCTGGGGACGAGCCGTGGCAAGCGCTGCCCGGCATCGCGATCGCCACGGATGACGGCGGACGGTTGAAGCTGCGCTCGCCCTTTCTCGGCGACGGGGAATGGTTCGAGACCGAGGACCTGATCGAGCCCGTGGAACGAGGCTTCCATCTGCGCGGGCGGGCCGACCGGGTGGTGAAGATCGAGGGCAAGCGCATCAGCCTGACCGATATCGAGCAGACGCTGGCACGTTTGCCCTGGACGGCGGCGGCGGCGGCGGTCGCCTTGCCGGGCGAGCCGGTTCGGCTGGCGGCTGTCGTCGTGCCGAACCAGGCCGGGTGGGAAAAACTCGCCGAATTGGGACGCTTCCGGTTCGGGCGCCTGCTGCGCCAGGCCCTGACCGAGACGCAGGAACCGGCGGGCCTGCCGCGGCTCTGGCGTTTCGATGACCATTTGCCCAGCGGTGCCATGGGCAAGCGGCGCGATGCCGATCTGCGGGCCCTGTTCGGTATCGCGCCATGAAGCTGCCGCAGATTCAGAACCGACGGGGCGAGGCCGGTGAGATCGTCGTCGATCTGGCGCTGCCGATGAGCCACGCGTGCTTCCTCGGCCATTTTCCGGGCCGGCCTGTTTTGGCGGGCGTGCTTCAGGTCGACTGGGCCATGCGCTTCGCCGCCGAATATTTCGCCCTCGACCAGACCGTCGCGCAGGATTTCCAGGTGAAATTCCGTCGGGTCGTCGGGCCCGACGAAGACCTGTCCTTGGCACTGCGGTTCGATCGGCAACGCGGCACCGTAACGTTCGAATATCGCAGCGCCGGCGAGATCGTGTCGTCCGGGAAGATCAGGCTGGAGCAGCACTCGTGAGCTGCCGGGTCTGCGCCATCGTGCCGAGCCACGATCATTGGGCCAGCGTCGGCGTCGTCGTGGCCCGCCTGCGGGCGGCCGGTCTGCCGGTCTATGTCGTCGACGACGGCAGCGGCGAGCCGGCGCGGAGCGTGCTGGCAGCCCTCCATGACGAGGCCGGCGGCGTGATCGTCACCCGCCTCGACCCCAACCAGGGCAAAGGCAGCGCCGTCATCTTAGGCTTTCGGCTGGCGCTGGCGGCCGGCTTCACCCATGCGGTGCAGGTCGACGCCGACGGGCAGCACGACCTCGATGCCTTGGCATCCCTGCTGACCCTTTCGGAGCGCCACCCGACAGCGCTGGTCAGTGGCCAACCGATCTATGACGCGTCCGTGCCGCCCAGCCGCAAGTTCGGCCGGTGGGCGACCCATATCTGGGTCTGGATCGAAACCCTGTCCTTCGCCATCACCGACAGTCTGTGCGGTTTCCGGGTCTATCCTCTGGCTGCGGTCGAGAAGTTGCTCGCGCGGGATCATCTGGGCCGACGCATGGATTTCGATCCCGAAATCATGGTGCGGCTGTTCTGGGCCGGCACGCCGGTCGCGATGCTGCCGGTCAAGGTCATCTATCCGCCGGGCAATACTTCGAATTTCGATCTGCTCGCCGACAATTGGCGGATGACAAAGATGCACACGCGGCTCGTCATCGCGATGCTGCTGCACCTGCCGTCGATCCTGTTGCATCGGCCGAAGCGTTTCGAGCCTGCCCGCGTCTCTTCCGTCATTCGGGACTTGTAAAGCCATGCTTTCCGCGGAAATCGCCCTGAAGGCGCAGTTCTACGACATCGATCCGATGGAGGTGGTCTGGCACGGCAATTATACCCGCTTTCTGGAGCAGGCCCGTTGCGAGCTGCTCGATCAGCTGGGCTACAACTACGACCAGATGAAGGCATCCGGCTATGCTTGGCCGATCGTCGACCTGCGCATCAAATATGTCCGCCCGATCCGTTTCGGCCAGGAATTCACCGTCACCGCCAGGATCGCCGAATACGAGAACGGCCTGAAGATCGACTATCGCCTGCTCGACCGGGCGACCGGAGAGGTATTGACCAAGGCGCGGACGTTCCAGGTGCCGGTGCGGCTCGACACCGGCGAACTCTGCATCGAATCGCCGACTGCCCTGCTCGACAAACTGAGGGCGCTGGCATGAGGCGTCGCACGATCCTGGGCTTGCTGGCCGCGACACTGCTCCTACCGCCGACCGCGCGGGCCGCCGGTCCGGACCAGGGGTTGGCGGCGGGTTCGGTGCTGCGCGGCGGGTTCGTTCAGGAACGCCATCTCAAGGGCTTCAACGCGCCATTACGCTCCGACGGGCATTTCGTCCTGGTTCCAGGCCGGGGTTTGATCTGGCATGTCGAAAAGCCGTTCGCGATCACGACGGTCATCACTGCCGCCGGGCTGGTCCAGCAGGTCGGCGGCAACGAGACCCTGCGCCTCGCCGCCGCCCGGCTGCCGTTCCTGTCCCATCTCTACGACATGCTGGGCGGCGCGCTCGGCGGCGACTGGCACGCGCTGGAGACCGACTTCATCGTCGAGCGGTCGGGCGATGCCGCCCGGTGGCAGGCTCGTCTGACGCCGCGCAAGGCCGACGACACGCTCGCCATGCCGTTCGCCAAGATTGCCGCGACGGGGGGCCGCTTCGTCGAGACCGTCGAGATGACCAAGCCGGACGGCGATGCCGATACCCTGAGCTTCGTCGACCAGGTGCTGAACGGGACGCCGCTCACGGCGGAAGAAGCGACCGCGCTCGACAGCCCGGGCAAATGAGGCGTCTGACAGCCTTGCTCTGGCTGGCGGTCGTCGTGCTCGCCGGGGGCTATCTGGCGGCCCGGCTCCATGACGGGCTGGCGTTCCGCACCGACCTGATGGCGTTGCTGCCGCGCGAGCAGCAGGACCCCGTACTGCAGCATGCCGATGACGCGGTCGCAGGCGCGCTGTCGCGCCGGATCGTGATCCTGGTCGGCGACCCCGACCGGACGGCGGCACGAGACGCGGCGCGCGCGATCGGCGATGCGCTCGGCCGGTCGGGGCTGGTCGAATTGACCACGAACGGCTTCGACAAGGATCGCCTGACCCGCATGGGCCAGGTCTATTTTCCCTATCGCCGCGGCCTGCTGAGCGACGCCGACCGGCGGCGACTTGTCGATGGCCGGGGGCAGGAGATCGCCGACCGGGCGTTGTCCCAGGTTTTCGGCTTCGTCGGGCTGGGCGATGCCGGCCTGCTCGGCCGCGACCCGTTCCTGCTGATGCCGGCGTTCTTCGGTGCCTTGCCGCTGCCTATGTCCAAGCTCAGCCTGGACGAGGGCATGCTGTCGCTCAAGGCCGAGGGCAAAACCTGGATCCTGGTCTCCGGCGCGCTGACTGACGAGCCCTATGCGCTCGACGTGCAGAAGCGTTTGAGCCTTGCGCTCGATCCGGTCGTCGAAGGGCTCCATGCGTCCTATCCGGATCTGGAGGCGCTGCGGCTGGGCGCGGTGTTCTTCGCCCAGGCCGGGGCCGCCCAGGCGATCGGCGAGACGACGCTGATCAGCATTGCCTCGACCTTGGGAACCCTGCTGCTGGTCCTGGTCGTGTTCCGGGCCCTGACGCCGCTGTGGCTGACACTGCTTGCGATCGGTGTCGGCGTGATGGTCGCGCTCGCGGTCAGCCTGTGGCTATTCGGCGAGTTGCATGTCGGCGCGCTGCTGTTCGGTGTCAGCCTGATCGGCGTCGCGGTCGACTATAGCCTGCAGTATTGTAGCGAGATCTTCGCGCCGGACCCGCCGCCGCCGGCCGCGCGGCTGGGACGGGTGCTGACCGGGATCACGCTCGGCACGGCGACGACGATCATCGGCTACCTGACTCTGATGCTGGCTCCGTTCCCGGGCCTGCACCAGATCGCCGCCTTCTCGGTGATCGGGCTGTTCGCGTCCTGGGCGACGGTCGTGCTCTGGCTGCCCGGGCTCGACCGGACGCGCGCGCCGCGCCACGGCAAAACCATGCTGGCGGTGGCGGGCGCGTACCTGGCCTGGTGGGTCGATCCCCGCTTCCGCACGGCTCGCGGGATCGTCCTGGCCGTGCTGGTCGTCGCAGGCGTCATCGGCCTGTTCCGGATCGAGGCCGACGACGACGTCCACCATATGCAGTCGCTGTCGCCGACCTTGGTGGGGCAGCAGGAGCGGTTGCAGCGCCTGATCGGCTCGACCGCGGGCAGCCAGTTCTTCCTGGTGCAGGGACCGGACGACGACACGGCGCTCAGCCGCGAGGAAGCGCTGGCCGATCGGTTGCGACCGCTCGTCGGCAAGGCGCTCGGCGGTTTCCAGGCTCCCGCGCAATATGTGCCCTCGGTCGGACGGCAACGCGCCAATCGCGCGCTGGTCCATGGGCAGCTGGACGGCGATCTGCTGCAGCGCCAGGTATCGCGGCTGGGCCTGAGCGACGCGCCGGCGACGGTCGACGATGGTGGGCCGGTACTGACCCTGCCCGCGGCGCTCGACAGCGGCGCGCTTGGTTTCCTGTCGATGCTGATCCTCGACGGCGGCGGCGGGGCGGTCCATGTCGTGACGCTCGACGGCATCACCGATCTGCCGGCGTTGGCTGCGGCCGCCGATGGGATCGCCGGCGTCCGCCTGGTCGACCCGGCGGGCGATTTCAGCCTGCTGCTCGGCAAGTACCGCAGCCGGGCGATCGTCCTGCTGGCACTTTCCGCGGCCCTGATGGCCCCGTTGCTGGCCTGGCGCTACGGAGTGCGCGGGGGCTTGCGCGTGTTGGCGCCACCGCTGCTGGCAGTGGCCCTGGCACCGGCCCTGCGCGCGCTCGCGGGGGGGCATTTCACCTTCTTCGACGCCATGGCGCTGGTGCTGATCCTGTCGATCGGTGTCGATTATGCCGTGTTCTGCGCCGAGACGGCTGGCGAGCGCAAGCCGGTGACGATGCTGGCGGTGGCGATGGCGGCGGGCACCGCGCTGATGTCGTTCGGCCTGCTGGCGGCGAGCGGCGTGGCGGTGGTGAGCGCGTTCGGCGCCACCATGGCGACGGGCATTCTGCTGGCACTGCTGCTCGCCCCGCTGGCGCAGGGCGCGCGTCGGGCCGGCTCGGCCGGCCACTGGTCGCGCCTGGAAGAGCGTGGGACCTATTGGGGCATCCAACTCGTCGCCGGCAGCTATTTCTTGCTCGGCCGACGCGTTTCCTTTGCGCTGCTGTGGCCGATCGTCACGTATTTCTACTTGACCGATTCGAAGCGGCGCAGGGACTCCCTGGCTTATCTGATGCGGGCTCATCGCGCTTCCGGTCGGCGGGAGCCCGGCCATCTCGACGGGCTGCGGCATTTCATGAGCTTCGCCCAGAAGGCGCTGGAAACGTTGATCGCCTGGGCCCGACCGGACCGCAACGAGCTTGCGGTGGTCGGTGCCGAGGAGATCGACCGGCTGGCGGCGGAGAATCGTGGCGGGTTGCTGATCGTCTCCCACCTGGGCAACGCCGAACTCAGCCGATCGGGTCTGGAGGCCCGCTTCGGCCGGATCGTCAATGTTCTGCTGCACACCAAGCACGCCGCCCAGTACAACCGCATGCTCCAACGCATCAATCCCACGATCTCGATCCACACGATCGAGGTGACAGAGGTCGGCCCGGCGACCGCCATCGAACTGGAGGCACGGGTCCAACGGGGCGAATGGATCGCCATCGCCGGCGACCGCACGCCGGTCATGAGCGCCGGCCGGGTCAGCCTGGTGCCGTTCCTGGGCGCGCCCGCGCCGTTTTCCCAAGGACCCTACATCCTGGCCGGCCTGATGAAATGCCCGGTCCACGTCATGTTCTGCCTGCGCGAGGGCACCGGACACACCGTCTATTTCGAAAAATTCGCCGAGCGCATCGATCTGCCGCGACGGGACAAGGCAGCGTTCCTCGACGATCTGGCAACCCGCTACGCGGCGCTGCTGGAGCGCTACTGTCTCAAGGCACCGGCGCAATGGTATAATTTCTATGATTTCTGGAACGCCGATGCGAACCCCGACCGGGAGCGGCGGTGACGCCTGCTCGGGGGTTTTTCCGATCGGCCGGTTTTGTGTATGGTCGGCACCGTCGCCAATGGCTTGAGAGGTCGGCTTTGCCCACACGGGCTCTCGTTTCGCTGCTCCTCGCCCTGCTGCTCTCGGCATGTGCCGGTCCGGGACCGTCGCTCACGAGCGTCCGGATTGCCCCGGACCTGGATCTGGTCCTGCCGCGCCCCGGCGACCTGGGCCGCAGCCTGGACGCGACCCAACTGGTTTCCGCCCGTTATGGCGACCAGGCCATGGTGTTCGAGGGGCATGTGAGCGTCACGCCGGAACGCCTGCTGCTGGTCGTGGTCGATCCGCTCGGCCGCCGGGCGCTCAGCGTGACCTGGACCGATGCCGGCGTGACCTATGATGCGGCGCCCTGGTTGCCGGCGACGGTGAGACCCGAGAACATGCTGGCCGATATCGTCGTTCTCTACTGGCCGGAGGCCGTCGTGCGCCGGTCGCTGGTCGGCGGCAGCCTGACTGCCACACCGGGTACGCGGTCCGTCCAGGTCGCCGGGCACGAGGTCATCCATGCCGACTACCAGCCGGCGGCGCCGGGCGAAACCTGGGCGGGGCGGGCGCATTACGTCAACCTGCCCTGGGGCTACGCGCTCGACATCCAGTCGGTGCTTTCAGCGCCATGATCGTCCCGCTGTTCCTCAACGACTGCGGCATCGTCTCGCCGCTGGGCCGCGGCCGGCGGGCCACCGCCGCGGCACTCGCCGCCGGGCGCCGCGACGGCTTGGTGCTGCGGAACGATCTGGTGCCGGATAGAACCGTGACCGTCGGTGCGGTGATCGGCGACTTGCCCGCGCCCGATCGCACGCTCGCGGCATTCGACAGCCGCAACAATCGCCTGATGCTGGCCGCCTTGACCCAGATCGCCCAGAGCATAGAGGCCGCCGCCGAACGCTATGGCCGGCATCGCATCGCGGTCGTGCTCGGTACCAGCACGTCCGGAATCGCCGAGGGCGAGGCGGCGCTCGGCCGGTTCCGGGCGACCGGCACCTGGCCCGAATCCTACCATTATCGCCAGCAGGAGACCGGCAGCCTGGCCGAGTTCGCCGCCCGGGCGCTGGGACTGACCGGGCCGGCCTATACGGTTGCGACCGCTTGCTCGTCAAGCGTCAAGGTCTTCGCCTCGGCGCGCCGGCTGATCCGGGCCGGCCTGGCGGATGCGGCGGTGATCGGCGGCGCCGACACGCTGTGCCGGATGACGCTCAACGGCTTCGGCGCGCTGCAAGCCTTGTCGCCAACGCTTTGCAATCCGTTCAGCGCCCATCGCGACGGCATCACGATCGGCGAAGGGGCGGCCGCGTTCCTGTTGAGCGCCGAGCCGGCTGCGGTGCAGTTCCTCGGCGCCGGCGAGACGTCCGACGCCCATCATCCGACCGCACCCGATCCGGAGGGTGGCGGCGCGCGCCTGGCGATGTGCCAGGCGCTCGACGATGCCGGGCTATCGGCCGGGGATATCGACTACGTCAACCTTCACGGTACGGCGACGCCGCTCAACGATGCCATGGAGAGCAAGGCGATCGCCGGTCTGTTCGATCCGGCAACACCCTGCAGCTCGACCAAGGGCATGACCGGCCACATGCTGGGCGGCACCGGCGGGTGCGAGGCGGCATTCCTCTGGCTGACGCTCGATCCCGCGACCAGCACCGGGATGCTGCCCCCGCATGTCTGGGACGGCGTACCGGATCCGGCCCTGCCGCCGCTGAACCTGGTCCGGCCGGGTACGCCCGTCCCGGATCGCGCGCGGGTCGCCATGTTGAGCAATTCCTTCGGTTTCGGCGGCAGCAATGTCGCGGTCGTGCTCGGTCGAGGTTGGGCATGACGGCCGGCACCTTTCCGCCGATCGCCGATCTGCTGCCCCATGGCCCGCCGATGGTGCTGCTCGACGGAGTGGTCGCTGATACGACGACCAGCCTGACGACCAGTGTGATGCTCGGTGCCGGCAGCCAATTCGTGGTCGACGGCGAAGGCGTGCCGGCCCATGTCGGCATCGAATACATGGCCCAGACCTGCGGTGCGTTTGCCGGGCTGGAGGCGCGGCGCAGCGGCCGGCCGGTTCGGCTAGGCTTCCTGCTGGGGACCCGGCGCTACCGGGCGCTCGTGCCCTGGCTTCGCATCGGCTGGCGTCTGACGGTAACGGCCGATCTGGTGTTCCGCGAGGGACCGATGGGCGTGTTCGACTGCCGGATCGGGCATGACGAAACGGAGATCGCGGCGGCCCAGATCACGGTCTATCAGCCCGACGAAGCGGCAGGGATGCCGGTCGACGGCGTCGAGAGGGTGAGATGACGGACAGAACCATCCTGGTGACGGGCGCCAGCAAGGGCATCGGCCAGGCGGTGGCGCTTCGACTGGCACGCGACGGCTTTCGCATAGCGGTCCATTACCGCACCGACCGCGTCGGGGCCGAGACCGCGTTGGAGACGATCCGGCGCGATGGCGGCGAGGGGCGGCTGCTGGGCTTCGACATTGCCGACCGGGCTGCCTGCCGCACTGCGATCGAGGCCGACATCGATGCGCACGGCGCCTATTACGGTGCGGTGCTGAACGCCGGCATCTCGCGCGACAACGCCTTTCCGGCGCTGACCGACGACGATTGGGACGCGGTGCTCGGCACCAATCTCGATGGCTTCTACAACGTGCTGCATCCGCTGGTCATGCCGATGGTCCGGTTGCGCACGGGCGGCAGGATCGTCACCCTGTCTTCGGTCTCGGGACTGGTCGGCAATCGCGGGCAGGTCAACTACAGCGCCGCCAAGGCCGGCATCATCGGCGCGACCAAGGCGCTCGCGATCGAGCTGGCCAAGCGTGCCATCACCGTGAACTGCGTGGCGCCGGGCATCATCGAGACCCAGATGACGGACGGCTTGCCCCTGGACGAGATTGCCAAGCTCGTGCCGCTCCGTCGCGTCGGACGGCCGGAGGAGGTGGCTGCGGCAGTCTCCTTCCTTTGCTCCGACGGCGCCGGCTACGTGACGCGCCAGGTCATCTCGGTAAATGGGGGCATGGTCTGATGCGCCGGGTCGTCGTGACCGGAATGGGCGGTGTGACCGCGCTGGGCCAGGACTGGCCGACCATCAGGGCGAATTTCGCCGAGGGGAAGACCGGCATCCGCTTCATGCCGGACTGGGAGCGGTTTTCCGGCATCAACACGCGGCTCGCCGCCCCGATCACGGATTTTTCGGTCGAACAGCGCTATCCGCGCAAGAAGCTGCGGACGATGGGCCGGGTTTCCTGCCTTGCGGTCTATGCGACGGAGCGGGCGCTCGCCGACGCCGGGCTGATCGACGACCCGGTCGTGCGCGGCGGCCGGACCGGCGTCGCCTATGGCTCGTCGTTCGGCAGCCCCGATGCGGTGCTGGGCTTCTATGAGCTCAAGATGCACGGCGCCTCGAAACACCTGAACGCGACCAACTACATTCAAATGATGAGCCATACGGCGGTGGTCAACATCGGCCTGTTCTTCGGTGTGACCGGGCGCATCATCCCGACGTCGAGCGCCTGCACTTCGGGCAGCCAGGGCATCGGTTATGCCTATGAGGCGATCCGCTGGAACAAGGCCGACGTCATGATCGCCGGCGGCGCCGAGGAATTGGACATCACCGATTCCGCGGTGTTCGATACGTTGTTCGCGACCAGCGTGAAGAACGACAGCCCCGAGGCGACGCCACGGCCTTACGACCGGGACCGCGACGGGCTGGTCATCGGCGAAGGCGCCGGCACGCTGATCCTGGAGGAATACGAGCATGCGCGGGCGCGGGGCGCGCGCATCCATGCCGAGATCGTCGGGTTCGGCTGCAATTCCGACGGCAGCCACGTCACCCAGCCGCAGGCCGAGACCATGCAGGGTGCCTTGCGTTTGGCGCTCGAGGATGCCGGGCTCGATGCGGCGGCGATTGGCCTGGTCAGCGGACATGGTACGGCGACGGAATGGGGTGACATCGCCGAGACGACCGCGACCAATGCCGTGCTGGGTCCGACGATGCCGATCCACTCGCTGAAGAGCTATTTCGGCCATTCGCTCGGCGCCTGCGGCGCGATCGAGGCCTGGCTGTCAATCGAGATGATGCGGGACGGCTGGTTCTGCCCGACCGCGAACCTCACCCATGTCGACGAGCGCTGCGCCCCGCTCGACTATCTGATGGGACAGCCACGGCAGCTCGAGATCGACCATCTGATGAGCAACAATTTCGCGTTCGGCGGGGTCAATACCTCGCTGATCCTCAAGCGATACTAGGCCTTCATTTCGCCCGCTCGCAGATCGTGTCGAACGGACGCCGTGACGGCGGTGGCTTCGAGAGCGAGGCCCACCACCGGTCCAGGCCGGAACGATGGCAGTCGAGCCGGATCGTCAGGCCGCCGGAAAAGCCCAGCCAGTCGCTAAAGAGCGCCTGGGGCACGGCGATCAGGATGGGAACGTCGAGCCGGACGGCCTCGACCAGCACACGCAATAACCCGCCGCCAGAGAGTTCGGCCGAGCCGAAGCGGCTGACCACCAGCAGGTCCGGACGGCGGCGCACCGCATCGAGCAGCGATGGCTCGGCCGCCGACAAGGCGTCGGCGCAGGACCGGCCGGTGCCGAGGATGCCTCTGTCCGGCACGAGCCTGAAATCGACCCAGGAGTCCGTGCCGTTCCCGCGTCGCCGCTGCAACAGCCCGGCAACGTCGAGGCGCCGGGCGGCAAGATCGGCCGTGAAGGCTTCGAGCAGCGCGTCGGGTTCGTCGCCCCTGGCATAGACCAGTGCCGCCACGTCGCTGTCGGCGGCGAACAGGTCGTGCGGTTTCGCGATGGTCGCCATGGATGCTTCCTCGCTTCAGGACGGCATGTGCGACCGGGCGGCTTTTACCGCCCGGTCGGGCGCGCCTGGCTCAGGCCGCCTCGTAGCCCACGACGCCCTTGATCTCGAGGAATTCCTCGATGCCCCAGTCGGCATACTCGCGGCCGTTGCCGGACTGCTTGTAGCCGCCGAATGGCGCGCCGGCGTCCCAGGCTGGATAGTTGATGTAGACGTTGCCGGCCCGCATCCGGGCGGCGACCTTGCGGGCATGGTCCAGGCTGCCCGACTGGACATAGGCCGCCAGGCCATAGACCGTGTCGTTCGCCATGCGGATCACATCCTCCTCGCTCTCGTAGCCGAGGATCGCCAGCACCGGCCCGAAGATCTCCTCGCGCGCGATGGTCATTTCCGGCTTCACGTTCGCGAACACGGTCGGGCGCACGTAGTAGCCGCGGTTCAGCCCTTCCGGCCGGCCGGGTCCGCCGGTAACCAGCTCGGCGCCTTCCTTGATGCCGGCCTCGATCAGCCGCTGGATCTTGTCGTACTGCAGCTGGCTCACCACCGGGCCCAGCATCGACCCGTCCTCGGAAGCGGGGCCGACCCGGAACTTCTCGGCCGCGGCCTTGGCGACGACAGAGGCGACCGCTTGCTGGTCGGCCGGCACGAACATGCGGGTCGGCGCGTTGCACGACTGGCCGCTGTTGCCGAAGCAGCCGGCGACGCCCTTCGAGACCGCGCGCTCGATGTCGGCGTCGGACAGGATGATGTTGGCCGACTTGCCGCCCAGTTCCTGGTGCACTCGCTTCACCGTGTCGGCCGCGGACTTCGCGACCGAGATGCCGGCGCGGGTCGAGCCGGTGAAGGACATCATGTCGACGTCCGGATGGCGTGCCAGCGCGTCGCCCACGGTCGGGCCGTCGCCGTTCACCAGGTTGAACACGCCCTTGGGCACGCCGGCCTCATGCATGATCTCGGCCCACAGAATCGCGTTCAGCGGCGCGATCTCGCTCGGCTTCAGCACCATGGTACAGCCGGCGGCTAGCGCGGGCCCGACCTTGCAGACGATCTGGTTGATCGGCCAGTTCCACGGCGTGATCATGCCGACGACACCGATCGGCTCCTTGGCGATCAGGGTCGTGCCGCGCATTTCCTCGAACTCGAAGCGCTCGAACACCTCGATCAGTTTGGCGAGATGCCCGGTGCCCATCGCCGCCTGCGCGGTCTGGGCGAACTTCAGCGGCGCGCCCATTTCGCGGCTGAGGGTGCGGGCGACCTCGTCGTAGCGCGATTTGTAGACCTCGAGGATACGGCGCAGCAGCTGCAGGCGGTCCGCGCGCGAGGTCTGGGAGAATGCCGGGAACGCGGCCTTGGCGGCCGCGACCGCGCGGTCGGCGTCGGCGGCGCTGCCGAGCGAGATCTGGGCGAAGGCCTCCTCGTTCGACGGATCGATCACGTCGAGCGTCTTCGGCGAGATCGGATCGACCCAGGCGCCGTCGATATAGAATTGCAGATCGTGGGACATCGGTGCTGCCTCGAAAGCTGGGGACGCGGAAAACGAAGTTCGCCGCCCGGTGGGGACGGCGTTCTCCGAAAATGCGGGCTCAAGACGGTGGCGCAGAAACGCACGCCGGAAAAGGACGATATATTCTCTTGGATATATCGCCCCCAGCATGCGCCGAAGCCGGCGGCAGTCAAGCACCGAGCGCTACGGTGCGGACTCGCTCGGCGGAAATCCGCTCAGTTCGTCGCCATGTTCACCAGGACCGGCTTGTCGCGATAGAGCGCCGGGAACATGCGTTCCAGGCCGCGCACCTTCGGCAGGTCGTTGATCGCGATATAGGGATAGGCGGGATTCCGCGTCAGGAAATCCTGATGATAGGCCTCGGCGGGATAAAACCCCTTGAACGGCTCCAGCTTCGTGACGATCGGTCCGGGGAACGATCCGCTCTTGTCGAGCTGGCTGACGTAGGCTTGCGCCACGCGCTTCTGCTCGGCGGACTGGACGAAGATGGCCGAGCGATATTGCGTGCCGCTGTCGGGTCCCTGACGATCGAGCTCGGTCGGATCATGGGCGACGGAGAAGAAAATCTGCAGCAGCTTGCCGTAGGTGATCTGGTGCGGGTCATAGGTGATCTCGACCGATTCGGCATGGCCGGTTCTGCCGGTGCCGACCCGCTCGTATTGCGCGGTTTCCTTGGCGCCGCCCGAATAGCCGGAAACCGCCTTGGTCACGCCGGCGACATGCTGGAACACGCCCTGGACACCCCAGAAGCAGCCGCCGGCGAAGACCGCGGTTTCGGCGCTGGCGGTCGCCGGAGCGGTCTCGTCGACGGCCGGCGGCTGAACCAGGACAGGGCTTTCCGCACGGCCGCTCGGCGCCTGCAGGAACACGGCGCCAAGTCCGAGCACGGCCAGGGCTCCCACCCCTTTGCCGAGGGCGGCGAGCTTCGAGGGTTGGGACGAGGGCTTCATGGAATCTCTCCGGGTCAAGAGGATGGGTCAGCCGAAGGTGAAGGCGAAGGCTTGTACGTGAGGGTCGAGGAATTCGATCGCGAACGTCCGGTCGCCGACCTGGTGGCCTTGGCGCACGAGCTGGTAGAGCCGCTGGTCGGTCACCGTGCCGGCGCCGTCGGCATCCGTATCGGCACCATGGTCGGCGCCCGGCGCCTGGCCGTCGAGCGTCACGCGGAAGCGGACCGGCTTGCCGTCGGATCCCGGGCCCAGCACCAGGTGCAGGTCGCGGGCATGGAAGCGGAAGAGGATCCGCCCGGACGCCTTGTCCAAGTCGGCCTTCTCGTCGGTGACGGTCCAGCTGCCGGCCAGGCCCCACTGGTTCGGACCCAGCTGCCCCGGCGCCTCATACTCGTGCGGCTTGTCGCCGACCTCGCCGCCGGCCGACGCGAAATTGTCGGCGCGGCTATAGCCGATATAGGTCTCCGGCGAGGCGATGTCCGCATCGTCGGGTGCCGCGAGCGCGCCATCGCCCTTGACCTGGACGGTGCCCGAAGGCACGTCGCTCTTGCCGGCCTCGGCCAGCAACTGCTGGATCACCGCCTCGGACTCGGCATATTCGCCCTCGCCGAAATGGTGGTAGCGGATGCGGCCCTGGGCATCGATGAAGTAGTGGGCCGGCCAGTATTCATTCTCGAAGGCGCGCCAGATCTTGTAGTCGTTGTCGATCGCGACCGGGTAGGTGACGCCCAGGTCCCGGGTCGCGCGCCGGACGTTGCCCAAGTCGCGCTCGAAGGCGAATTCCGGGGCGTGCACGCCGATGACGACCAGCCCCTGGTCCTTGTACTTCTGCGCCCAGGCCTCGATGTACGGCAGCGAGCGCAGGCAATTGATGCAGGAATAGGTCCAGAAATCGACCAGCACGACCTTGCCGTGCAGGCCCTCTGCGGTGAGCGGCGGCGAATTCAGCCATTCGACCGCGCCGGCCAGCGACGGCAGGGTGCCCTCGACCGGCAGGCCGCTCGCGGTGGCGCCGGGCGCGGCCATCGCCATGCTGCCGCCGGCTGCCGGAACCTTCTTCGGCTGGATGCGGTCGATCAGCCCTTGTTCCAGCCGGGCCGTGCTGGCGGTCGAGACGCGGGTCAGGAATTGGGTATCGACACCGAAGCCGATCGCGACGACGGCGGCCAGCACGGCGACGCCCAGAACGCGGCGTGCCCATTCGCCGGCGCCGAACGAACGCTTCAATGCGGCGGAGACCCGGTTGCCGAGCAGCAGGGCGGCCGCCAGCGATGTCGCGGCACCCGCGGCATAGGCGATCAGCAGCACCGATGTGCCGACGTTGGCGCCGTTGAGTGCGGCCCCGGTCAGCACCAGCCCCAGGATCGGGCCGGCGCAAGGCGCCCACAGCAGGCCGGTGGCGACGCCCAGCACGAAGGACGGCACCACCGAGGCGCCGCCGGCACGGCCGCTCGCCGCCGCCTGGGACAGCCGGTCGCCGAATGCGACGAAGGGTTGGGCCAGCCGATCGGCCAGGGCGGGGATCAGCAGGGTCAGGCCGAAGAAGCCCAGCAGGATCAGCGCCGCCGCCCGGCCGATCTCGTTCGCCTGGACCGCCCAACCGCCGCCGACCGCGGCGAGGCTGCCGACGGCGGCGAAGGTGATCGCCATGCCGACGAGCATCGGCAGGCCGCTGCGCAGGAAGGGCAGGTTGGTGCGCGCGAAGACGAACGGCAGCACCGGAAGGATGCAGGGGCTGAGGATGGTGAGCACGCCACCCAGATAGGCCAGGATGAAGAGAACCATGACGGATCCGGAAATTATGGGACCGGGGCGGCGTCTGTCAGCGCCATGCCCTTCGTTATGTTCATATGGGAATAGCGCCGCGCTTCATTCATAACGATTCCGTGAGAGGCCCGGCATCCGGGCCTCGTGATGCGATCAGTGGAGGCTTGGATGCGGCTCAAGGATAGAACGGCGATCATTACCGGCGGCATGCGCGGCATCGGCCGGGCGATCGCCGAACGGTTCATCGCGGAGGGCGCGCGCGTCATGCTGTCCGACATCGACGCCGAGGGGGTCGCGAACACCGCCCGCGAACTGGGCTGCGCCGCCCGCCCGGCCGATGTGTCACAGAAGGCCGACATTGACCGGCTGGTGCAGGAGACCATCGCGGAATTCGGCCAGATCGACATCCTGGTCAACAACGCCGGCATCACCCATGCGGCGGACTTCCTCGACCTGACGGTGGAGGATTTCGACCGGGTCATCGGCATCAACCTGCGCGGCGCCTTCCTGGCGAGCCAGGCGGTCGCCCGGCACATGATCCCGCGCCGGTCGGGCACCATCGTGAACATGTCGTCGGTCAATGCGGTGTTCGCGATTCCGAACCAGATCCCCTATGCCGTGTCCAAGGGCGGCATGAACCAGCTGACCAAGGTCACGGCCATGGCGCTGGCGCCCCATGGCATCAGGGTCAACGCGATCGGACCGGGCACGATCATGACCGACATGGGCCGGTCGATCATGAACGACGAGGCGATGAGGCAGCGGGTCATGTCGCGCACCCCGCTCGGCCGCTGCGGCGAACCGTCGGAGGTCGCATCGGTCGCGGCCTTCCTGGCCAGCGACGATGCGTCCTACCTCTCCGGCCAGACGATTTATCCCGACGGCGGCCGGCTGGCGCTCAACTACACGGTCCCGGTCGCCTGACCCAGGATCCCGTCTCCCTGGCGGAAAACTAGCGCTGGCTCCATCGCTATATTCGTAGGAATATAGCGATGCTGGTGTCCGCTTCAGGGAGATGGGTTTTGGGCTCTTCGGGACCGTTGCTGCTCGACCGACCGCCATTCCCGGGCCGCCTGTCCGACCTGCCGTTCCGGCGGCCGATCAGCGACGCGGCCTTGACGGAAATGCTCGAGGCGCCGGCCCGCAAGCGCAGCCGGCTGTGGGAGCTGTCGGCGACCCTGCATTGCTCGATCATCGGCACCTGTCTCTCCACCGCCGAACTGCGCCAGATCCTGGCGAAGGTTCGGGGCTCCGACCTGCGCGAGCTGACCGAGCACGAGATCCATGGCGAGGGCGTGCGCCTGGCCGGTCGCCACGACGGCGCCGGCAAGCTGCTGCACAAGGCGCTCGACAAGCGGCACCAGGCGACGCTCAACCGCTTCGCCAAGGCGGAGACGTCGGCGGCGGTCGAGGCCTTATGGGACGAGGCGAAGCGGGCCGGCGAGATCCCCGGCGCCTATTGGGCCGCACTCAGCCATCCGGCCAGCACGGATGTGCTGGTCAAGGCGGTGTTCGCCGACGTGCACATGCTGTCGCATCTGGTGGGTGCGGCCAATCGCGCCGACATCCGCCGCCTGACCGCGCTCGAGGTGGAGAATGCCGCCCTTGCGCAGAAGCTGCAGAAAAGCCAGGCGCATCTCCAAACGGCCGACGCGACCATCCGCCAGCTGGACGCGGCGCTGGCCGCCGCCGTGGCGCGGGCCGGGGGCGTCGAGCCGGCAACGGACGATGCGGGCGATGCCGAACGCGTCGCCCTGCGGCGCCTGGTCGGCGAGTTGGAAGCCCGGTTGCAGACCGAGTCCGCCCGCCGGTTGCGCGCCGAGGATCGCGCCCAGCAGGCCCGCCGGGCGCAGGCCGAGGCCGAGGCCGCCGCCCAGGAGGCGCAAGCCGGCAGTGCCCATCTCGCAGCCGAGCTGGCGGTGTTCGAGCGGCAGGCGCCCGATGATCGCGGCGAGGAGACCGCGCCCGAGCTGCCGGCCGGCCTGTCGACCCTCCTCTACGTCGGCGGACGCCCGAACCAGGTCCATCGCCTGCGCGAATTCACCCAGCAAGCCGGCATCGAGCTGCTGCACCACGATGGGGGGATCGAGGACCGGACCGGCCTGCTCGCCGGGCTGGTCAGCCGGGCGGACGCGGCCTGCTTCCCGGTGGATTGCGTCAGCCACGACGCGGTCGCGACGGTGAAGCGCCTGTGCCGCCACGCCGGAAAATCCTACCTGCCGCTGCGCAGCAACGGTCTGGGCTCGCTCGTCGTCGGCCTGGCCAAGCTCGCGGCCTCGACCCAACCGGCCGGCGCCGACTGACGCGCCGGCCAACAAACCGGGCCGGACACGAGTCCGCAAACCCGATCGGAGGTGACGGACCCGCATCGGGGAACCGCACCCAGCGCCAAGGAGGAAGAAGGCATGGACACGATCGCACTCGATCCGCGACTGAGCGGAGCCACGAGGGAGTTCCTGGGCCGGGTCGGCAAGCTTCTGATCGACGGCAAGCTGGTCGCCGCCGCGTCCGGCAAGACGTTCCCGGTCTATAATCCCGCGACCGGCACGATCGTCTGCTCGGTGGCCGAGGCCGATCACGAGGATGTCGACCGCGCCGTCAAGGCCGCGCGCCGGGCGTTCGACGACGACGGCTGGGCCCGCACCAAGCCGAACGAGCGCAGCCGCCTGCTGTGGAAGCTGGCCGACCTGCTGGAACGGCATGCCGACGAATTCGCCGAGCTGGAATCGCTCGACAATGGCAAGCCGGTCGCCGTCGCCCGCGCCGCCGACGTGCCGCTGGCCGTCGACATGTTCCGCTACATGGCCGGCTGGGCGACCAAGCTCACCGGCTCGACCATCCCGCTCTCGATGCCGGGCGACTATCTGTCCTACACCCTGCGCGAGCCGGTGGGCGTCGTCGGCCAGATCATCCCGTGGAATTTCCCGCTGCTGATGGCGGCCTGGAAGCTGGCGCCCGCGCTGGCCGCCGGCTGCACTGTGGTGCTGAAGGCGGCCGAGCAGACGCCGCTGTCGGCCCTGCGCCTGGGCGAACTGGTGCTGGAAGCCGGGTTCCCGCCGGGCGTGGTCAATATCCTGGCCGGGTTCGGCGAGACGGCCGGCGCGGCGCTCGCGGCCCACGATCTGGTCGACAAGGTCGCCTTCACCGGGTCGACTGAGGTCGGCAAGCTGATCGTCCATGCGGCGACCGGCAACCTCAAGAAGGTGACCCTCGAACTCGGCGGCAAGTCGCCGGCGATCGTGTTCCCGGATGCGGACGTGTCCAAGGCGATCCCGGGTGTGGCCAGTGCCATCTTCTTCAACCACGGTCAGTGCTGCTGTGCCGGATCGCGCCTGTTCGTGCATCGCAAGATCTATGACGAAGTGGTCGACGGCGTCGCGGCGATCGCCAGCAAGATCAAGATGGGGCCGGGGCTCGACCCGACCACGGAGATGGGGCCGCTCGTCTCGGAAGAGCAGTTCGCCCGCGTGTCGCGCTACATCGGCGAGGGTGAGCGCGAAGGCGCCAAGGTCCTGGCCGGCGGCAAACACGAGGGCGACGGCTATTTCGTCAAGCCGACGGTGCTGGCCGCGACCACGCCGGAAATGAGCGTGGTCAAGGAAGAGATCTTCGGACCGGTGGTCTGCGCCCAGCCGTTCGACGATTCCGACATCGAGCGGATCGCCAAGCAGGCCAACGACACGATCTATGGTCTGGCGGCCAGCATCTGGACCCGGGACGGTGGTCTCGCCCACAAGCTCGCCGCCCGCATCCGGTCCGGCACCGTCTGGATCAATTGCCACAACGTGTTCGATGCGGCACTGCCGTTTGGCGGCTACAAGCAATCGGGCTGGGGCCGCGAGATGGGCGAGGCCGTGTTCCACAGCTACATGGAGACGAAGGCGGTCACGACCGCTCTCTGAATACGCAGGATCGGCCGGGGCGTTACCGCGCCCCGGCGGGTTGCGGCTCGTCGCCGCGCCGGTAGCGCTCGCCCTTGCCCAGCAGCGCACCGTTGCCGATGGCGATGCCGAGTTCCAGGCTCTCGGCGATCCGCCGCGCCCGTTCGAGAAAGTGTGCTGCGGCTTTCGGCGGGCAGATCTCGTGCGCCGTCGTCTCGAACAGGGCGAGCCAGCGGTCGAAATGCCGGGCGTCGATTGGCAGCGGCGCATGCAAGCGCATCGGCTGGCCGTGATAATTTCCGGTCATGAGGGCAACCGACGACCAGAAGGCGCGCATCTTTTCCAGGTGCGGCGTCCAGTCGGCGATGCGGGCGGCGAATATGGGGCCGATCACCGCATCTTCGCGGACCCGCGCGTAGAACCCGTCGACCAGGCGGGCGATCATCGCCTCGTCGATGCCGGTCTCGTCCTGGATCCGTCGGGTGATGTCCGCCCGTTGCGGCGCGACTGACGTCACGGGAATCATGGCATCGCCCTCAATAAGATCTATTGAATATATATCTTATTCCTGATCCCCTCCTTTGACAAATTGCGACATGGCATGCCTGCCCGGCCTGCGTCGCCGGCCAGGCAGGTAGAATGGGTGATCCGATGATCCACCGAAGCCGCTTCACGGGCCGTGTGCGGTTATGCGCCCAACAGCCGGTCGATCGCCTCGATCAGCGCTTCCGCGGTGAAGGGCTTCGAGAGCGTCGCGTTCGCGCCCACGATGGCTGCGGCGTCGAGATGGCCGCCATATCGTCCAACGGTGTTGCTGCCCGAAATGGCCAGGATGGGAACGGTGCGGTTCAGGCGCCGGATCGCGCCGATGGTCGAGATACCTTCCCGCTCCGGCATGACGATGTCGGTGACCACCAGGTCGATCTGACCCGCGTCGAACGCTGCGAGGCCGGTATGTCCATTCACCGCGACAACCACCGAATGACCCTGTGCTTCGAGAACGCCGGAGGCGAGCGCTCTGATCGTCGGATCGTCGTCGATTATCAACATGCGCGCCATCTGAACGGCCTCACTCCAGGACCCGGCGGCCCTCTTAGATAGTGTGATAACAATATTTCCATTCCAGGCTGAGCCATCGGGATTGCCCTGTCAATGGCACCGCCTCGTCCGCCGTCAGGGGGCGAGCGGTATCGCCAGATAGCGGCTCAGATGGATGCCGAGCTCGTTCGGTTGCCAGCCGGATATCCGGGGATCGACCAGGCTGTTCTCGCTTTCGAAGCCGTAGGGCAGGATGGCGTCGTCAGCCAACAGCACCTGCTCGGCCGCTGCCAGTCGCGCCATCCGGGCAGCAGGATCGAGCAGCAGGCTCGCTTCGTCGAGCAACCGATCGAAGGCAGGGTTGCTATACCCCACGACATTGGCCGTGCCGGCATCGCTGCGCCAGGGTGCCAGGAAATTCCAGGGATCCGGGAAGTCGGCGCTCCAGCTGGATAGCGCCAGGTCATACTCGTGCCGGACCAGCCGCCCGGTCACGACCTGGTACTCATTGACGTCGATCACCACCCGCAGACCGGGCAGCGCGGTCTGCCACAGCGCCGCGATCGCCTTCGCCTCCAGCGCGTAGCTGGCCACATCGTCGATCATCAGTTCCAGCTTCAGCGGCCGTTGCGTGCCATAGCCGGCCTCGGCCCAGAGTCTGCGCGCGGCCGCGAGGCGTTCGGCCATCGGCTGATCCGCGAACGCCTCGCGGGCGGGACGGTAGCGCGGGATGCCGTCGGGCACGATGCTGAAACCCCCGACGCCGCCGTCCTTCACCACTTTGGTTTCGATGGCGGTCTGGTCGAGGGCCAGGGCCAGAGCCCGGCGCAACCGTCCGTCCGCGGCCAGCGGCGCCCGCGTCATGTTGATATCGACGTAGTGGGCGGCGAGCACATGCTGCTCGTGCAGTGACGGCGCGAGGCCGCGCCGCGCCTCGGGCAGCAGGCGCGCCGGCAGCGCGGCCAGCTCGACTTCTCCGGTCCGGAACGCCTTGTACGAGGCCTCCTCGCCCATCACGATCCAGCGCACCCGATCGAGTGCGACCGCGTCAGGCTCGCGGAAATGCCGATTGCGCTCGAAGGTCAGCTGGGCCTGCGGCACGGCTTCGCGCACGACGAACGGGCCGTTGCCGACGAAATGCTCTGGCCGCGTCCAATCCGTGCCCCATCGTTCGATCGCGGCGCGCGGTACCGGGAACGCCATGGAATGGGCGAGGATCGCCGGCAGGAATGCCGCAGGACGCTCGAGCCGGATGCGGATGGTCGCGGGATCCGGCGCATCGACGCCCAGTGTCTGGGGATCCGGCGTCCTGCCAGTGGCGAACGCCTCGGCGCCCAGGATCGGATACAGGATCTCGTTGTAGGGCGCGCCGGTCTTGGGATCGAGCGCGCGGCGGAACGAATAGACGAAATCCATGGCGGAAAGGTCGCTGCCGTCCGACCAGGCAAGGCCGGGGCGCAGATGGAAGAGGTAGGTCATGCCATCGTCGGACACGTCCCAGCCCGCCGCCGCACCCGGCAGGATCGCGGCGTCGGGACCGTAGACCGTCAAGCCCTCGAACAAATCGGCCGCCACCACCGTCTCATATTCGTTGCCGATCAGATGCGGGTCGAGCGAGGTCACGTCCGCACTGATCGTCCGGCGCACGATGTTCTCGGCCTGGACCGGCGATGCCACGAGCAGGGAAGAGATCAGCAGGATCAAGCGGCGGGACAGAGGCATCGGGACCCTTTGCATGAAGCGACGGTGCCGCGAAACCGAAATTCGCGTTCTCCGAGTGCTTTCGCCAATCCAGCGGTTGGCAATCGGCTGAAATTCCTGTAGCACCGCGCGCAGTTCAACCTTCGGTATGGTTTCTGATGAATATTCGCATATTGCTTCTGGCCGGCGTTTTCGCCATCGCCGGGTGTTCGACGACCGCCGTGCCGCTCGGCTATCAGCCGGCGCCTGGCGTTTCCCTGCAGCAAGGTCAGGCGATCGTGCAAGTCGGCAAGTTCGTCGACGCGCGCAAGGTCGATCCGTACCATCTCGGCGCCATTCGCGGCGGCTTGGGCAATGCACTGAAGACGCTCGTGGCGCAGGCACCGGTTGCAGACGTGTTTCGCGACGGCTTCTCGCAGGCGCTGGCTGCGCGGGGCATGCTGCGAAATGGATCGGATGGACCCTACGTGCTGGCGGCGACCGTCCTGAAGTTCGACTGCAATCAATTCGTGCGTCGCGAGGCCCATGCCGAAATCCTCGTAACCCTGACCGAGACGGGCAGCGGTCGCACCGTCATGACGGATACCTTCCGCACCGACCTCGTTCGCAATCCAAACGACCTGTTCGATGCCGGCGTCTTCGCTTCTACCGAAGATCTGCGCCTGCTCGCCATGGAGGCGCTGCATGATGTCATCGACGCTGCCCTCGACAGCCCGAAGCTGAAGCTGGCGCTGGCCGACGGCACCAAACCGAGCTGAGCCCGCCGGCCCCCGTTATTTGGCGTGGGCCGCCTGCCACTGCCTCATGAAGGCGATCTCCTTGCGCTGCGCGGCGATGATGCTCGTAGCGAGCTTCTTCAGGCTTGGGTCCTTGCCGTCGCGCAACTCGATCCGGGCCATGTCGATGGCCCCGGCGTGATGGGGGATCATGCCGGCGACGAAATCCTTGTCCGTATCGCCGGTCAGCGGCACGTCCATGTCCTTCATCATCTTGGCATTGGCGGCCTTGAACGCATCGGACGAGCTGGCGACCGCGCCTGCCGGCATGGCCATGCCTGGCATGCTCTGCTGCGCCGAGGCGGCGAGGGGCAGCAGGAGTGCTGCAAGACCGAGCAGAATGCGATGCCGATGGGATCTGAGAGCGGCCATGATGGATCCTTCCTGGTGATCGGATCAGCCTGAAGCTTCCAGCGATGGCAAGGTCAAGCGGGCTCGACCATCCTGTCACATTTTCCGGAGCACCGTCGCAAGCCCTACCAAGCTTCCGCGTGAGCCTCTAGGCTCGGACCCGTCGTCGAGCCTGGAGGACCGCCCGTGCAGGAAATTCACTTCACCTATCTCAATGCCCTCGACGTGGAAAAGCTGGAGTTGACCGACGCCGAGATCCTGGGCGCGGTCGAGGCCGGCCTCGAGGCCCAGGGCAACGGGCAGACCGTGATCGAGCCGCGCGTCCACCTGATCCCGGAGAATTCGGCCAAGGGGCATTTCAACGTGCTGCGTGGCTATGTAAAGCCGCTGGGCCTCGCCGGGGTGAAGGTGGTCGGCGACTTCGTCGATAATTACAAACGCGACCTGCCGTCCGAACTGGCCATCCTCAACCTGTTCGATCCGGAGACCGGGGTCCTGAAAGCCCTGCTCGACGCGACCTCGATCACCGACATGCGCACCGGGGCCATGACCGCGCTCGGCGGCAAGTTCCTGGCGCGCAAGGACAGCAAGGTGCTGGGCCATATCGGCGCGCGCGGCACCGCCTATTGGAACGTGCGGCTGCTCGATCACTTCTTCGATTTCGACGAGATCCGCGTCCATTCCCGCCGGCCGGACAGCCGCAACGGCTTCGCCGAGCTCCTGTCGCGCGATCTGGGCAAGAAGGTGGTCGCGACCGAGGATTGGGAAAGCTGCGTCCGCGATGCCGATATCGTGGTCGAGGCGTCGCGCCTGCCGGAACCGACGCCGATGCTCAGGACGGAATGGATCAAGCAGGGCGCGCTCGTCGTGCCCTACGGCACCATGAGCGCCGTCGAGCTGAGCCTGACCGATATCATGGACAAGATGGTGGTCGACGATTGGGGGCAGTGCCGCAAGGGCCTGCCGTTCGGGGCGTTGCGTGCCCATGTCGACAGCGACCGGCTGACCCAGGAGAACCTGCATGCCGAGCTGGGCCAGATCATCGCCGGCCACAAGACCGGCCGCGAGCGCGACGACGAGACCATCCTGTTCTGGCACCGCGGCCTGTCCTTGAGCGACATCGCCCTGGGCCATGCCATGCTGGAAAAGGCGGCGACGCTCGGCCTCGGCCAGAAGCTGCGCTTCGCCTGATGCCGGCGGCGCTCGCCGTCAATGCGCGCATGTATTCAGTGGCACCGGGTGCCGCGTCGGCCTGGTGCCGCCTGTTCGGCTGGCTGGCCGACGCGGCGGGCTGCCGGCTCCACATCGTCGACCATGTCTTCCCGGCGCCGCTGGAGACCCTGTGGGCACGCGACGATCTCGCCGCCGCCTTCATGTGCGGCTGGCCGTTCGCGCGCGAAGGCGGTGCCAGGCCGATCGTCGCGGCGCCGATCCCGTCGAGCAGCCCCCAGGGGCGGGCGGTCTATCGCAGCCATTTCATCATGCGCGCCGACAGCCCGTTCGCCACACTCGAGCAGACGTTCGGCCGGCGGCTTGCCTACACCGTCGAAAGCTCGCATTCCGGCTACAACGCGCCGCGCCATCATCTGCTGGGCTACCGCACGGCGGATCGGCCGGCGCTCTACGGGTCCACGGTCGGGCCGCTGATCGCGCCGCGCCGCGTGGTCGAGGCGATCCTGGCGGGCGAGGCCGATGTCGGGCCGCTCGATTCCTACGCTTACGACCTGCTGTGCCGGCACGATCCGGGGCTGATGGCCGGCGTGCGCGTGCTGGACAGTACCGGGTGGGCGCCGCTGCCGCTGCTGGTCGGCAGCCCGGGCGGCGATGCCGGGGCCGCGCGCGCGTTGGGGCTGGTGCTGCAGGGTGCCGCCCAGGACCCGGCCGCGCAGCCGATCCTGGGCGATCTGGCGCTGGCCGGTTTCATGCGGCCGGATGCCGCGGACTATGCAGTTACCGTCACCTGGGACGCGGCCGCGTGCGCGGCCGGTTACGAGATTGTGATGTAAGTGGCTAAATGCCCGTGCCAGATTAACATTTGGACCTGCAACGGTCCGGATCGAACGGAGGATGTGACGCATGACGGATTTCAGCCGGCGCCGGATCCTGGGTGCCGCCGCCACGACGGCCATACTCTCGGCCACGGGTTTCCCGTTCCCGGTGCTGGCACAACAGGGGCGGACCAGCATCACCCTGGCGATCGGCCGCGACATCCAGGGCCTGCTGACCCCGCCGGAACGCATCGGCCCGATCGAGGGCAACATCATCCGCACCGTCTGTCAGGGGCTGATCCGGTTCAAGCCGGGCAGCTTCGAGTGGGAATTGTCGGCGGCAAAGACCCTGACCCAGGTCAGCGATACCGAGATCTCGTTCGAGCTCAATCCCGGCCTGACCTTCCATGGCGGCTATGGCGAGATGACGGCGGACGACGTGAAATTCTCGTTCGAGCTGTTCGCCAAGCCCACGGCCGACGGCAAGCCCGCCGGCTATGCGAAGGACTGGGCATCGCTCGACCATGTCGAGGTCACGGGGAAATACACCGGCAAGATCATGCTGAAATCGGCGGCGCCGCAGCTGTGGCTGGTCGTGCTGCCGGATAATTCCGGGCTGATCATCTCGAAGAAGGCGTTCGAGGCCGGCTGCTACCGCTCCGACCAGCAGCCGATCAAGGTGATCGGCACGGGCGCCTATACGCTGGCCGAGTGGGTGCCGAACCAGCGGGTCGTGCTGAAGGCCAACCCGGACTGGAAAGGCGAGAAGCCTGCCTTCGCCGAGGTCGTGCTGCAGCCGGTGCGCGATCCCAAGACCGCCGAGCTGGCGCTCAGGGCGAACGAGCTGCAATTCACCCCGGTCGAGCCGGCCGATGCCGCCGAGATCGAAAAGGAAAAAGACACCAAGCTGCTGCGCCAGGATTCGATCAATTACGTCTGGATCGGCCTCAATGTCGAAAAGCCGCCGTTCGACAATCCAAAGGTCCGGCAGGCGCTCAAGCTGGCGATCGATGTCGAGCAGGTGCTGGCCGGGGCCTATAACGGTACGGTCAAGCCGGCCTATGCGCTGATGGCGCCGGGGCTGCTGGGCTATTGGGCCGACGCGCCCAAGCCGAAGGCCGATCCGGCGGCGGCCAAGAAGCTGCTGGCCGAGGCCGGTCACCCGAACGGCTTCAAATGCACGCTCACTTTGATGAGCAAGCCGACCTACCAGGCGATCGGCCAGATCGTCCAGGCGCTGCTAGGCGAGATCGGCGTGCAGGTCGACCTGCAGGTACTCGACGCCGCCGCCTATTACGCGGTCGGCAAGGGCGATAGCGGCAAGAACCTCGACATGGCCTTGCAGCGGTTCGGTGGTAAGGCGGATCCGGCTTTCCAGACGCAATGGTTCGTGGCCTCGCAGATCGGCACCTGGAACTGGCAGCGCTGGAACGATCCGCAGTTCGATGATGCGTCGGCCAAAGCCGCCAGCATCAACGACAAGGCGGAGCGCAACCGGCTGTACATCGAGGCGCAGAAGCGCATGGAGCAGTCCGGCGCCTACATCTGGCTGACCCACGAGGCGAATATCTTCGCCTTTCGGCCTTGGCTGAAACCGGCGGTGCTGCCCAACGGCGACGACATGCTGTACGACCGCTTCACCACGGCCTGATGTCCCTGTCGCCCAAGCTGCGCTACGTCGGCAGCCGGCTCGTCACCACGCTGCTGGTCCTGCTGTGCGCGACGATCCTGCTGTTCGGCCTGACCCTGCTGATCCCGGGCAATCCGGCCGAGGTGCTGCTGGGGCCGCGCGCGACGCCGGAGACGGTGCAGGCCTATAGCCACGCCATGGGGCTGGACCGTCCGCTGCTGCAGCGGTTGCTGATCTTTCTCGGCAACGTGCTGCGCGGCGATCTCGGGCGCGACGTGATCAGCGGCCGGCCGGTGCTGGATCTGGTGCTCGAGGTGTTTCCCTACACCCTGACCCTGACCCTGGCGGCGATCGGGCTCGCCGTGGTGCTGGGTGTGCCGCTCGGCTGCTATGCCGCGACCCATCCGGGCAGCTGGTTCGACCAGGTCGGTGCGGTCACCAGCGTCGCCTTCATCGCCATGCCGAATTTCGTCGTCGCGGTCTTCCTGGTGCTGATCTTCTCGGTCTGGCTCCACTGGCTGCCGGTGCTGGGCGTCGGCCGCGGCGGCGGTTGGGGCGATGCCGCCCTGCGGCTGATCCTGCCGGCCCTGTCGCTCGCGCTCAGCTGGATCGGCTATATCGCGCGCCTGCTGCGGGCGTCGCTGCTCGAAGTGCTGGGTGAGGCCCATATCCGCACGGCGCGCGCCTATGGCGTGCCGGAACGACGCATCGTCTATCGCAACGCGCTGAAGCTGGCGGCGATCCCGACGGTCGCGATCCTGGGCCTGGGCGTCGGGCGGCTGCTGGGCGGCGCCATCTTCGCCGAGATCGTGTTCGCCCGGCCCGGCCTCGGCACCTTGGTCTATGACGCGATCGCGGTGCGCAACTATCCGGTCGTGCAGGCGACGGTGCTGGTCGTGGTCGGTGTGTTCACGCTCACCAACCTGCTGACCGATCTCAGCTACCTCTGGCTCGACCCGCGGCTCGGCCGCCGGCTGGGAGAGGGGCGATGACCGCCGCCTTCGTCGCGGTCTGGCGCAGTCCCACCGGAAGGATCGGCCTGGTGCTGGTCGTGGTGGTGCTGTTGTTCAGCCTGTTCGGCCCGCTCGTCATTCCCTATGAACCCAACAGGCTCGACGTGCTGCACCGGTTCGGCGCGCCGACGGCGACCCATTGGATGGGCACCGACAATCTGGGCCGCGACCTGGCCGTGCGCATGGCCGTGGGCGGGCAGATCGCACTGGGCGTAGCGCTCAGCACCATCGGCCTCTCGCTTGTCGGCGGGACCCTGCTGGGCATCGGTGCCGCCTATGCGCCGACCCGGATCGAGCGGGCGATCCTGATCCTGTTCGACGTGCTGAGCGCCTTTCCGCCACTGATCTTCGCCCTGGCGATCGTGGCGCTGCTGGGCCCGGGCCTCGACAAGGTCATCCTGATCCTTGCGGTCAGCATGGTGCCGCATTTCGGCCGGATCGCGCGCGCGCAGACCCTGTCGCTGCGCAACGCGCCCTTTCTGGATGCGACGCGGGTGCTGGGCGCCTCGGCCTCCCGGCTGGTCATGATCCACGTCGTGCCGAACATCATGGGACCGCTGGTCGTGCTTGCCAGCATGGACATCCCGGTCGTCATCACGCTGGAGGCCGGCTTGAGCTTTCTCGGCATCGGCGTGCCGCCGCCGCGGGCGAGCTGGGGCGGGCTGCTCCACGACGGCTATACCGGCCTGACCCAATCGCCCTGGCCCGTGACCTTCGCCGGGCTGATGCTGATCCTGGCGACCCTGGGCTTCACCCTGTTCGGCGAAGCGCTGCGCGACGCGATCGACCCCAAGCTGCGGGCGTCGCCATGAACGATCCGCTGCTGCAGATCCGCGACCTGTCGGTCCATTTCCGCACCGGCAACGGCACGGCGGAGGTGCTGCGCCATGTCTCGCTCGACCTGGCGCGCGGACGCCTGGTCGGCGTGGTCGGCGAGAGCGGGTCCGGCAAATCGACCCTGGCTGCGACCCTGCTGCGCCTGCTGCCGCCCAACCTGGCTCGGCTCGACGGTGCGATCACGTTCGAGGGGCGGAATCTGTTGACCCTGCCGCCGGCCGAGACCGAAGCGCTGCGCGGCACCCGCTTCGCCATGATCTTCCAGGATCCGATGACGGCGCTGAACCCGGTCTTCACCATCGGCAACCAGCTCGTCGAATTCCAGCGCGCCAAGCAGCCGTCGGCGTCTCGCGCCGACCTGCGGGCGCGCGCGGTGCGCATGTTGGCGCGCGTCGGCATCGCCGACCCGGCCCGACGCCTCGACGATTATCCCCATGAGTTTTCCGGCGGCATGCGCCAGCGTGTGATGATCGCCGCGGCCTTGCTGACCGAGGCCGACCTGCTGATCGCGGACGAGCCGACCACGGCGCTCGATCCGACGATCGAAGCGCAGATCGTGGCGCTGATGCGCGAGCTGCATGCCGAGATCGGCAGCACCATGATGCTGATCTCCCATAGTCTGGGCCTGGTCTCACAATTGTGCGACGACGTGGTCGTGCTCTATGCCGGCACGGTGGTCGAGACCGGCCCGATGGCCGAGATCTTCCGCAATCCGCTGCATCCCTATACGCGTGCGCTGATCGCCTGCGAGATCGGCCACGACGTCGCGCGGGGCGACCGGCTGGCCTCGATCCCGGGGGAGGTGCCGGACGTGACCCGGGTCCCGCCCGGGTGCATCTTTGCCGGCCGCTGCCCCGATGTGGTGCCGGCCTGCCGCGAGGCGGTGCCGGAATTGCGCGCCTTCGGCCCGGATCGGAGGGCGGCATGCAGCCGCCTCTAGTCGAGGTCCGGAACGCGACCGTCGCCTACGGCCCGGTCGCGGCCGTCGTGGCAGCCTCGCTCACGATCGAGGCGGGCGAGACCATCGGGCTGATCGGCGAGAGCGGATCGGGCAAGAGCTCGTTCGCCCGCATGCTGGTCGGGCTCGCGGTTCCCAGCGCCGGACAGGTGCTGTTCGACGGCGGCGACATCGCGGCGCTGGGTGGGCCGGCATTGCTCAAGTTCCGGCGCGACGTGCAGATGATCTTCCAGGATCCTGTCGCCTCGTTGTCGCCGCGCATGACGATCGGACGCCTGCTGGCCGAGCCGCTGCAGATCCATGGCATCGATCGGGCCAAGGCCTGGCCCGGGGTGCTGGAGCTGGTGCGGCGGGTCAACCTGCCGGAAACGATCCTGGGTAAATATCCCCACCAGGTCAGCGGCGGCCAGGCCCGCCGGGTCGGCATCGCCCGCGCCCTTGTGCTGCGCCCGCGCCTGGTCGTGGCCGACGAGCCGACCGCGGGGCTCGACGTTTCGGTCCAGGGCGATCTGGTCAACCTCCTGACCGAATTGCAGCGCGATTTCGGCCTGACTTACCTGCTGGTCTCGCACAATCTGAACGTCGTGCGCGCCATGGCCGACCGGTTCGCGGTCATGTATCTGGGGCAATTGATCGAGGTCGGGCCGGCACGGCAGATCTTCGCCGCCCCGGCCCATCCCTATACGCGCGCGCTGATCGCGGCGACGCCGCGGCTCGATCCGGAACGCACCCATCCGCCGGCCCTGCTCGCCGGCGAGATCCCGAACCCGGCCGACCTGCCGCCGGGCTGCCGCTTTCAAAGCCGCTGCCCCTATGTCGACGATCATTGCCGCGCGGTCGAACCGCCGCCCGCCCCTCTGGCAGACGGGCGGATCGTTCGCTGTCACAAGCCGCTGGCCGGCTAGGCCCGCTGCCATTCCGCCGCCGTTTCGACGGCGAAGTCCCGATAGGACCGCAGTGGCCGGCCCAGCAGGCTCGTCAGCCGCTCGACGTCGCCGGGGCGTGCCACCATGCCGTCCTGCTGGAACCGGCCCATCATCAGCCGCATATCATAGGCCATCCAGCCGGGAATGAAGGCCTTGAACCGCTGTTCGAAGCCGGGCAGGTCGTTGCCGGCATACTGGATCGGCCGTTTCAGGGCGGTGGACCAGAGATCGGCCAGGACCGGGCCGGTCAGCAGGTCCGGCCCGACCAGGTCGATCGTCTCACGCGGCAGCGGGGTTGCGGCCCGGTCGCGCTCCAGCAGCTTCAGGGCCACGACCTCGGCGATGTCCCTCGTGTCGACCATCGACAGGCCGACGCTGCCGACCGGCATCGGATAGATGCCATGGCCCAGCACGGCGTCCTTCAGGCTTGCGTCGTTCTGGATGAAATAGGCGGGCCGCAGGATGGTCGCGGGCAGATCGAACTGCTCGATCATGCGCTCGACCGTGTGCTTGCCGGTGAAGTGCGGGACGTTGGCGTAAAGGTCGCTATGCAGGACCGAGAAATAGACGATCCGCTCGATGCCGGCATCGCGGGCGAGGTTGAGCGTGATCAGCGCCTGGGTAACCTCGTCCGGCGTGACCGCATTCAGCAGGAACAAGGTGCGCACGTCGGCCAGGGCGGCGCGCATGGCGTCGACGTCGGTCATGTCGCCCTTGACCGGCGTGACACCCGCCGGAAAACGGGCCTTTTCCGGTGTCCGGGCCAGCGCATGGACGGTAGCGCCGTTCTGGACGAGCTGGGCCACGACTTGGGATCCGATGGCGCCGGTGGCGCCGGTGACGAGAATGGTCATGATGGGTGCTCCTGCGTTCAAAGACTGAGGTCGAAGACGATCTTGCCGGGCGCGTGGCCCTGCTTGTTGCGCTCGATCGCGGCTGACAGGCCGGCGAGGCCGACGGTCTCGGCGAGGGTCGAGCGCAGGGTGCCGGCAGCGACCGCGTCGGCGATCTGCCGAAGCTGAGCGGCGTCGGGCCGCATCATGAACCACAGGCCCCGATGACCGGCCGGCGCCCGCTGCCCGATGTCGGGTGCGGCCGTGCTGACGATCGCGCCGCCGGGTGCCAGCACCGACCAGGAACGATCGAGCGTCTCGCCGCCGACCAGGTCGAGGACGAGGTCGATCTGCTGCAATCTGTCCTCGAACCGTTCGGCGTGGCGATCGATCACCTCGTCGGCGCCCAGGCCCAGGACATGGGTTCGGCTGGCACCCGAGGCCGTCGCATACACGGTGGCGCCGGCCGCCTTGGCGAATTGCACGGCGAAGCCGCCCACACCGCCGGCAGCGCCATGGATCAGGATCCGCTGGCCCGGGCGAAGCTCGCCCGCCGCGCGCAGCGCCTGCCATGCCGTCAGGCTCGCGACCGGCAAGGCAGCCGCCGTGACGTCGGTCAGCGAGGCCGGGATCCGGCAAAGCTTCGCCTCGTCGACCGTGACGAAGGTGGCATAGGCGCCGAGGCCACCCAGCGACCCCATGACCCGGTCTCCGGCCGCGAACCGGGTGGCGCCGGGCCCCGTGCCGACGACCACGCCGGCAAGTTCGATGCCGAGCGTTGCCGGCAGGGCGAGCTGAAACACGTCTCGGACCAGCCCGTCCCGGATTTTCCAGTCGAGGCCGTTGACCCCGGCGGCGGTGACCTGAACCAGCACCTGGCCGGTCTCCGGCGTCGGCACCGGGACTTGATCGATCTGCGCGACCGCGGGTCCGCCGTAAGCGTGAATGCGTAGTGTGTTGTTGGTTTGCATTTTCGTTCTCCTCTGCCAAGGAGATGGTCGTTCCAACTGGCACCTAAAGTGGTAGGATTCGAGACGGGCCGTCTCATTGGTGGATCGATCATGGATCTTCTGGCGCTTGCCGATTTCAATCTGGTTGCGAGCCATGGCGGCTTCGGACGGGCGAGCCGGGCCAGCGGACGGCCGAAAGCGACGCTGTCGCGGCGGGTCATGGAGCTGGAGGAGAGCCTGGGCGTGCGCTTGCTGGAACGGGGCGCCCGTTCGCTCCGGCTGACCGAGGAGGGCAGCACGCTCTATGCCCGGACGGAAGGGTTGCTGAGCGAGATTGCCGAGGTCGGTGCCACGATCGGTGCGGGTCTGGCCCGGCCGCGCGGCCGGTTGCGGGTCAGCGCCCCGGTACTGTTGGCCCATGCCGCCCTCGGCCGGATCGCGGCCGATTTCATCGTGGCATATCCGGAGGTCCGGCTGGAGATCACCGCCGACGACCGGTTCGTCGATCCGGTCGAGGAGGGCTACGACCTGGTAATCCGCGTCAACCCGCGGCCGGACCACGAGCTGGTCGGGCGCTGCTTCATCCGCGACCAGCTGGTCGTCGCCGCCCCGGCCTCGCTCGCGCGGCCGCCATCCGACGATCCCGACATCGGCGTTCCGGTTCCGGCCGTCCTGCTGGCGACGGCGCCGGAGGGCACCATCTGGCGGCTGCAAGATGGCGAGCGGAGCCGGATCCTGCTGCCCGACCCGATCCTGCGCGTATCGTCCTTCATGATGGTGCGCGACGCGATCCGCGCCGGTGCCGGGGCGGCTCAATTGCCCCGTTTCCTCATCAGGGACGATCTGGCGGCCGGTCGGCTCGTCTCCTGGGGCGTGTCGGACCGGTCGGTGGAGATCTGGGCGCTGCATACGTCGCGACGGCTGGAAAGCCCGAAGGTCTCGGCCTTCATGCAGTTCCTGTGCGATGCATTTCCCGATGCGTCGCTGTAGAAGCCGCTGGTGTCCGGCTACCCCGCTGGCTACGCTCGTTCAAAGGTCTGGGAGGAATGTCGATGTCCGTCAGTCGTTCGATCAGCCATCGCTGGCTTGCCGGCGGTGCCGCGGCAGTCTGCTGTCTGTGCGTCGCCACGGCATCGGCCACGAGCGAGGATCTGTCGGCTTTGCTCAAGCGGCAGACTCAGGAATTTTCCGACGCCGGTCAACAGGGCAACGTCGCCGTGCTGGACCGCTACCTCGATCCCGAAGCCGTCTTCACCGAAGAGGACGGCAGCGTCGATCATAAGAAGGACATGCTGGACGGCGCGGCGCCGCCGCCAAAAGGCGTTACCCGCACTATCACGGTGACGGATTGGTCGCTCACCCATCACGGCAATATCGCAGTGGCGACTTTCGTGGACGATCAGGTCGAGACCATTTACGGCCAGACGCTCGATTTCAAATACCGCTCGACCGAGGTGTGGCGGAAGCGCGGGACGGCCTGGCGCCTGATCGCGAGCCAGACGCTCGCCCTGCAGCAGGATCCGCCGGCCATTCCGCTCTCGCCCGCCGATCTCCAGGACTATGTCGGCACCTACCGCCTGGCGGCGGACCTCACCGTCACGATCACGCTCAAGGACGACGGCTTGGTCTCTTCCACCAACGGCGGCACGGCCGTGCCGTTGAAGGCGGAATTGCGCGACGTGCTGTTCACGCCCGGCCAGCCACGCCTGCGCAAGATCTTCCGGCGCGACGACGGCGGCCATGTCACCGGGTATGTCAGCCGGCGCGAAGGGCGCGATCTGGAGCTGACGAAGATCGGCTAGAACAGGCAACCGCTCGCTTCGGCGAGCGGCCGCAGCGCTGCTGCCAGCGCCGGGGTAAGTGCGGCCGCGACCTTCATCGCGTCCGGGCCTGTCTCCCGGTCGGCCTTGAGTGGTGGCACCACGGCGCGGACCGCGGCATGAACCAGGGCGGAGCCGGCGCCGAGCGGGGCCAGGCCGCGCAGGTCGACGGCCTGGGTCGCGACCATCGCCTCGATCGCGACCAGCATGCGGAACAGCGCGATCTGCTCGGCCAGCTTGGCGATGGTCAACAGGGTCTGCGGCGCGTGATCCTCGACGATGTCCGAGACCGGCACCGCATCGAGGCTGGCCGGTGTGGCCTTGAGCCGGATCTCGCCATAGAGCGCCGACGCGGTCTTCTGCAGACTGTTGAAGCCGGTACTGGCACCGCCGATCGGCGAGAGGTATTTCGGCAATTGGCTGAGGTGCGGCGCCATCAGCTTCTGGATGCGCTGAACCCCGGCTGCGGCCAAGTGGGTCAGCGCGATCGCCAACGCGTCGAACGCCAGCGCGATCGCCGGGGTATGGAAATTTGCGGTCGACAGGATCTCGCCCTCGTCCGCCAGCACCAGCGGATTGTCGACGGCCCCGTTCAGCTCGATCCCGACCTCGCGGGCGGCGCGGCGCAGCGCGTCGAACGCCACGCCGAAAATCGGCGCCAGGGTCCGGAACGACAGCGCGTCCTGGATCGCCCGCGCGGCGCCGGGGTCAAGCAGCGCGCCGTCGGCCAGCAGGGCACGGAACAGGGTCGCGGCCGCGACCTGACCGCCGGCCGGACGGGTCACCGACAGACGCGCCTCGAAGATGACCGGATTGGCGGCATAGCCTTCCATCGACAGCGCTGCCGTCGCTGCCGCCTGCAGCAGCAGATCCTCCAGCGCCGCCAGCGTCAGCGCGCCATGGGCCGTGGCGACCGGGCTGGCGTTCAGCAGTCCGAGCCCGTCCTTGGCGCCGAGCGTCGCCGGTGTCAGCCCCGCCGCGTGCAGCGCCTCGCCGCCCGGCACGATCCTGCCGTCGACCCAGGCCTGGCCGCGGCCGATCACGACCGCGCCCAGATGGGCGACGAGCCCCAGGTCGCCGGCACCGATCGAGCCGCGCGACGGGATCACCGGCGTGACGCCGGCGGCGAGTATGGCGATCAGCAGGTCGACCACGGCAGGCGACAGGCCCGAGCCGCCCTGCGCAAGCCCGACGATCCGGCAGACGAGCACGGCTCGGCACAGGATTTCGGGCAACGGCTCGCCCATGCCGATGCAGCGGCCGACGATCATCTGTTCCTGGAACGACTGGATCTCTTCGGGCTTCAGGCGATAGGCCAGATTGCCGCCCAGGCCGGTATTCAAGCCATAGACCGGGACGGCGCCGTCGGCCAGATAGCGTTCGACCACCGCCCGCGCGGCCGCGAGCCGGACCCGCACGCCGTCGGACAGCGTGATGGTCGCAGGCCCGCCGGCCATGGCCACGACCTGGCGCAACGCGACCGGCCGGCCGTCCAACTCGAGAAGCATGTCCGCACGGGCTCCGCTTGGGTTCGGGTCTCCTTGTAGCAGAGCAGCGATGCCTTGATCAGTGTGGCGAGAGACGATTCTGATAGATCGACAGGTGGGTATAGGCCGTGGCGAGCAGTGGGGTCGCCACGCCGAGCGTCCGGGCCCGGGCCAGCAGGTCGCCCAGGATCTGCTCGACCTCGACCGGGTGTCCCTTGATCAGGTCCCGGTACATCGACGACGTCAGCGACGAGCCTTGCTGGGCCAGCAGCGGGCGGGTCGCGGTCAGGAATTCCTCGCTGGGCGCGTGGCCGGCGGCGGTCACGACCGCGACGACTTCGTCGAGCAGGCCTTCCGCAAACTGGATACCGCCCGGCGCCGCCGCGATCTCGCCGATCGGGCCGCGCATCAGGCAGGTGATGCCGCCGAGGCTGGCCAGCAGGACCCATTTCTCCCACATCTGACGCTCGATCGTCGGCGACAGGCGGGCATCGAACCGGGCGCCCTGCATCGCCTGGTCGAGCCGGGCGGTCCGCGCGGAAGATTCGCCGTTCAACTCGCCATAGGCGAGATCATGCATCTTGTTGAGCTGGACGATGCGGCCATCGTCGTCGATGAAGGTGGCGACCTTGCAGACACAGCCAACCACGGCCGGCGCGCCGAAGCGGGCGGCGAGCGCGTCGACGTGCTTCATGCCGTTCAGGACCGGCAGGATCATGGTCTCCGGCCCGACGGCGGGTGCCAGATCGTCGAGTGCCTGGTCGAGCGAGTAGCCCTTCACCGTCAGCAGGATCGCATCATACGGCGCTTCGATCGCGTCGGCGGTGACGAGCTGCGGCGTCAGCGTGAAATCGCCATGGGGGCTGACGATCTGCAGGCCGGTCGCGCGCAGCTTCTCGGCCCTGGCCGGGCGGACCAGGAAAGTCACGTCGCGGCCGGCCTGGGCCAGGCGGCCGCCGAAATATCCGCCGGTCGACCCGGCACCCACGATCAGCATGCGCATCATCTGGTTTCCTTCATGGAGACGGCGCTCAGCTTCGCTGCGAACGCCGTCTCGACCAGCGTGGTGCCGGTCTGGGCCACCATGACCAAGGGTGTTCGGCCAGGCGGGACGGACGAGCAGCGGCAGAATCGCAACGTTCCAGCATCTTCCGTAATTAAGGGCATATGCCAATGTTGCAACTTACCGGCATATGCTGATATCGGTCAAGCGACGTTTCGACGAGAGGGCATGGTTATGGCGGACGGCAAAGACAGGCTATCGCCGACCGACGCGGGGTCGTGCAACGGCACCGCGCTGCGCAAGGCGACGCGGCGCGTGTCTCAGCTCTACGACGCCGTCCTGGCGCCGTGCGGGCTGCGGTCGACCCAGCGCTCGATCCTCATCCACATCGCAAGGGCGGGCGCCCCGTCGATGGGGGAACTGGCCTTGGCGCTGGTGCTGGATCGATCCGCGCTCGCCCATAATCTAAAGCCGCTCGAGCGCGACGGGTTCGTTGTCATCGCGGCCGATCCGAACGACAGGCGCAGCCGACGGGTGGCGTTGACCGCGTCGGGCGAGGCGAAGCTCGAGGAATCCCTGGCCCTCTGGGACGATGCCCAGCGACGATTCGAGACGGCCTTCGGCCCGGATCGGGCGCGCGATCTGCGCGCGACCCTGGCCCTGATCGCGTCGTCCGACTTCGCCCTGGCGTTCGAGGCAACGGGAGCAGCGGACGTGGCCCCCAGATGAGGCTCAGTGGCAGCCTTCGCGGAATTCCTCGATCATCTTCGCGCAGAAGGCGGGCAGATCGTCCGGCTTGCGGCTGGTCACCAGGCCGTGGTCGACCACGACGTCGCGATCGACCCATTCGGCCCCGGCATTGCGCAGGTCGGTCTTGAGCGACGGCCAGGACGTCATGGTGCGACCGCGGACGACGTCGGCCTCGATCAGGGTCCAGGGACCGTGGCAGATCGCGGCGATCGGCTTACCCGACGAGGCGAAGGCCCGTACGAACGCGACCGCGCCGGTATCGGTGCGCAGAGTATCGGGATTGGCGACGCCGCCGGGCAGGACAAGCGCCGCATAGCTGCCGGCATCGGCCTGGTCCAGTACCCGGTCGACGGTCACCTTGTCGCCCTTGTCGTGATGCTTCATCCCCTGGATCTCTCCAGGTTTGAGCGAGACCACCTCGACCGTGGCGCCGGCGGCGATCAGCGCCTGGCGCGGCACGGTCAATTCGGATTGCTCGAACCCGTCGGTCGCGAGAATGGCGATCCGCTTGCCGGTCAGTTCATTGGCCACGGTTTCTCTCCTCGGACGCTCAGCGGGCCGACCAGAGCCGGCCGATCGCGGTCGGGGCGGCAACGGTAGACGGCAGGTGGTTCTGGCCGACCTTCGAATACCAGATCAGCAACGCCGCCAGGACCACGACGGCGCCGACGAGCGAGACAGTCAGGACGATGCGCATGCGGCCGGTGGTTTCGCCCTGGCGCGCGCGCTCGGTTTCCAATTGCGGTGGGTATCTTTCGGGCATGGCCTGTTCCTCCAAAAGATGATGGCCGATGAGGAAGCAAGTCCTTCCTCCATCGTTCGGTTCCTCGAATGAACTCGCGGGACATAACGGGAAGTGCGGCGTTTGCCGGAAACCCACCTGCGCCCGGAGTGTCCCGTGACCGAACCCGTCCTCAACGAAAAAGACGTCACGCTCGATCGCGGCCTGTTCCGCTACGTGATCCGGACGACCGGGAAGCATCAGATCGTCATCGCGCTGCTGACGATCGGCGTCTTCCTGCTCGAGGTCGTGCCGCTCGAGTTGCAGCGCCGGGTCGTCAACGATCTGGTGAAGCACCGCGAGTACCACGACATCGTGGTCTTATGCGGCGTGTTCTGCGCGTCGGTGCTGCTGCAAGGCGGCACGAAGCTGGCGCTCAACATCTATCGCGGCTGGGTCGGCGAATCCTCGACCCGTGATCTCCGGCGCCGGGTGCGCGTGCTCGTGACGTCCTCGAGCGAGGCGTCGAGCGGGTCCAACGCCCAGGGTGTCCAGGCCTCCATGGTCGTGTCCGAGGTCGAGCCGATCGGCGGCTTCGTCGGCGGCAGCATTTCCGAGCCGCTGCTGGAGATCGGCATCATGGCATCCGTCCTGGCTTACATGGTGCACGTCGACTATCGGATGGGTCTGTCCGCGCTTGCCCTGTTCGTGCCGCAGCTCATCTTCGTGCCGCTGATGCAGCGGGCGATGAACCGGCGCACCAAGCAGCGGGTCAAGGTGATCCGCCGGCTCAGCATCAGCGTGGTCGAAACGACGCCGGGCGACGAGGAGGAAGCGCGGACCGACGACGAGCGGATCGACCGGGTATTCCGGCTGAACGTCGGCATCCTCAGCATCAAGTTCAGCATGAACTTCCTGATGAACCTGAGTACCCAGCTGCAGATCATCGCGGCGCTGCTGGTCGGCGGCTGGGCGGTCTACCAGCAAAATCTGGAAGTGGGCGGCATCGTCGCGTTCATCTCGGGCATCGGAAAGATGACCGATCCGTGGGGCGATCTGGTCAACTATTTCCGCGACGTGAACCTCAACCAGGTCAAGTATCGGCTGATGCGCGACGCGGTGAATGCGCAGGCGCAGGGCCTGGGCCCGGGCGAAACCAGCTCCGAGGAGGCTGCAACCGAAAGATCGATCGCCTGTTTGGAGGGAGAAGCCGTGCCGGCTCCGGCCGACAAGCTCCCCAGCCAAGAGGAACCCCGATGAACAACACGATCTCTCTCGCCGCCAGCCTGGCAATATTGCTCGCCACCGTGCCCGCCTTTGCGCAGTCGTCCGGCACCGGCGCGGTCCAGCCGAGCAATCCGCCGGCGCCGCAGCAGGGCATGACCACCGCGGCACCCGGCGCCACCACTACGACGGCCGGAAGCCCGGAGGCGACGAAGCCGGTCGGCAAGCCGCAGTCGGCCGCCAACCTCAACGCGACGGACAAGGCGTTCGTCAAGAAGGCGACCCTGGGCGGCATGGCCGAGATCCAGGCGGGACAGCTGGCCCAGAATCAGGCGCAGTCGCCCGACGTCAAGGCGTTCGGCCAGCACATGGTCGCCGATCATACCGCCGCCGGCCAGAAGCTGAAGTCGATCGTGGATGCCGAGGGTGCGCAGGCCCCGTCCGATCTCGACGCAAGCGACAAGAAGCAGCTGGCGTCGCTGCAGAAACAGAACGGCAAGGCGTTCGACCGGCAATATCTCAAGGGTCAGGTGAGTGCGCACAAGGACACGGTGGCGCTGTTCAAGAAAGAGGCGGCCTCCGGCGGCGATGCGCAGCTGAAGCAATTCGCCAGCGACACGCTGCCGACCCTGCAGCAGCATTTGACCGACGTTCAGGCGCTCGCGAAGAAATAGCCGGCAGGATCGTCGGATTGCCGCTCGTGCCGACAGGGCTCGAGCGGCATGGCGATCAGCCCTTCCCGGCCGGCGTCTTTGCGGCACCGGCCTTTCGCGGCTTGGCGGTGGGTGCACTCGGATAATCCTGCCGCTCGCCCTGGTCCGACAGGCGACCCGGCAGATCTGCCATGCCGTCTACCGCCAGCAGGGGCTCGGCATCCGGCCCATCCTCGATCGGCTTGAGTGTGGTCTCGATGTTTTCCTCGGACGCCACCTCCACGCGGGCGAGGTCCCAGTGGCTGTCGGCGCGTCCTTCAGGCTTGCCCTCGCGCACCCAGATCTCATGGGCCCTGGCGCGAACCCGGGCTTCGTACTCGTCGTATGCTGCGCTCATGCTTCGCTCCATCCGCCGGGCGGCGCAGGCCGCCCCAGCGTCAGAACACGTGGTGCGCTTTCCGCGTTCCCTCGGAACCTGAAGACGGTCGCAGGGGTTCCTGGTTCGAGGTCTCGAGCCTCGATCGGGAGGACATGCCATGTCGACGACAGCGATTTCGGCCGCCACCATCGTGGCGCTCTACGACACCCGGGATGACGCGATCCGCGGCGCCGACGCAGTCTCGGCGGCCCGGATTCCAGGCGCGGTCGTCGACCAGATCGACCCCGGCGACGGCGCCGTGGCGGCGCTGAAGCCACTCGGTCTGACCCGGGACGCCGCCGACCGATGCCTCGAATATCTCGTCGGCGGCCGGACACTCGTCATCATCCGGGCCGATCCGCTCCAGGCTTCCTCGATCGAGGCCATCCTGCGTACCAGGGGCGCCGGCGAAGTCGCCATCCTGACCGGCGACCGGACTGAAGGGGATGCGCCGGACAGCGCGTTGCCGCCATCCGTGCGATCGACCGCGGCCCAGACCGGGCGACCTCACGGTCATCGGGACCCGAGCGCGTGAGGCCGGCGACATGGCCGTGCTCAAGCTTTCGACCGGACCTTCGGGCGAGGGCACCCTTGCCGTGGCTGCGCCCGCCAAGCCTGCCAGGGCGCCGTCCCAGATCGTGGCGACGACCGTCAAGCTGCTCTATGTCAGCGACCAGGCGCCCGGCATCACCCGACGCCGAAGCGGCGGCGGGTGGTGCTACCGCGACCCCGACGGGACGGTCATCCGCGACCCGGCGACGCTGAGCCGCATCCGCTCGCTCGCCGTACCGCCAGCCTACCGGGACGTCTGGATCTGTGCCGATCCGCTGGGCCATATCCAGGCGAGCGGCCGGGATGCGCGCGGGCGCAAGCAATATCGTTATCATCCGGCCTGGCGCTCGTTTCGCGACGAGGCGAAATACGGCCATGTCGCGACCTTCATCCGGGCGCTCCCCCGACTGCGCGAACGGGTGGCCGCCGACATGGCGCGCCACGGCCTGCCGCGCGAGAAGGTGCTGGCCACGCTCGTGCGCCTGATGGAGACGACCTTCATCCGGATCGGCAATGCGGAATATGCCAAGCAGAACAAAAGCTTCGGCCTGACCACCTTGCGCAATCGCCACGCGAAGATCACCGGCAACCGGGTCGAGCTGTCGTTCCAGGCGAAATCGGGCATCAAATGGCACGTGGTCGTGCGCAATCGCCAGCTGGTCTCGCTGGTCCGGCGTCTCCGCGATCTCCCTGGCCAGGACCTGTTCCAGTATCTGGATGACGACGGCCAGCGCCATACGCTGAGCTCGACCGACGTCAACGACTATCTGCGTGCGGTAAGCGAAGAGGAGATCACGGCCAAGGATTTCCGCACCTGGGCCGGCACCTACCTGTCGGTCCTGGCGCTCGCCGCCGAGGAAGCGGGCGAGAGCGATGCCGATCGCAAGCGCGCCATGCTGCGGGTGATCGAAAAGGTCTCGGCCGCCCTCGGCAACACGCCGGCGATCTGCCGCAAGTGCTATATCCATCCGGCAGTGTTGGACGGCCACATGACCGGCGGCTTGGCCGGGCGGTTCACGGCGCTGGTCAAGCGGTTCACCACGCGGCCCCGTGCCGGCCTGTCGGCGGAGGAGGCGGCCGTTCTGGCGCTGCTCGAGGAAAGCGCCTGACGCGCTACCGGAGCGGGTTGAAGCGCATCGGCCTTTGGCCTTTCCAATGCCTCTGCTCCATGATGGGTAGGGTTCTGGAGGGGGGATCGATGCGGATCGACCGGATGGTCCAGGTGGCGGTCGTTGCGGCCCTGCTCGGCGGTTGCGTGTCGCGCCAGGACGAACCCGGCGATCGGACGATCGAGGGGACTGCCGACACTCTCGTCCTTGCCGAGGTCGCTCGACCGACGCAGATGCCGGCTGCAGCGCCGGCCGTGACCGCCTCGATCGAAGCCGACGCCGAACCGGTGGCCTCGCAGGGGCGTATGACACCGACCGAAGAGATCACCGTGGTCGGTCACAGCTTCTCTGGTCTTTGGAAGGTGAATTCGCCGAAGCGGCTCGGCATGGATGTCGGGATATTTTCCGGTGTCCATATCCGCTACAGCGGCGAGACCGGCGACCGGGACATCTGCGAGCTGCGGCAGAGCGGGACGGCGCTCGATGCTCGGTGCCTGCGGCTGTCGCACAGCGCCGCAGGCAGCATCGACGGTGACCAGATCACGCTGCGCGCGTGGGTCGGGCCCGCCAACCTGATCCTGAAGGCATCCGCCCAATCGGGCACGTCTCTGCGCGGCACGGTCAGCGGTGGCGCATTGGGCGCGCAGATGACCGGTGGCATTCCGATCCAGGCGACCAAGCTGAGCATTGCGTCCGATGCCCCGGAGCGGCCAAGCGCCGCACTGCTTCGCGCCGTGCTGGCCGACGTCGCCGAGGGCCGGCTGACGGCGGGCCGCTACGCGCCCGAGGCGGCGGAACGCTTACGCAGGGATCTGGGCGACTTGCGGCGAGACCAGGGCCGGCTCGGGCCGGTTCAAAGCATGACTTACCTGGACCAGCTGCTGCCGCGCCACCCCTACGCCCCCGACGAGCGCCCGCTCGAGGTCTATCGCGTTGGTTTCGCCCAGGGCACGCAGCTGTGCGGCATCAGTCCGGGTCCGCCGGCGGCCATCGCGGACGTCATCTGCCGCTGATCAGAAGGTGCCGTGCGGCGCCACGACCAGACAGGCGAGATGCTCGCGGGACAGCCGGTTGCAGGCCTCGTTCGCCGCATCGGCGCTCAGGCCGACCAATTGGGCCCGATAGACCGGCGCCGCGTTGGCGCGCGGCACGGCGGCGACGGTCGGACGGCCGCGATCCAGCGCACCATGGGCGCGGTTCTTGGCGTCCGATGCAGCGGCCTGGGCCTGGGCCTGAGAACTGAAGGCGCCGACCTGGACGGTCCAGCCGCCGACCGCCGATACCGCGCCGGCATTCATTGCACCGGCATTGGCCGACGCCAGGATGACATGGGCGGCCGTCAGCGGTGGTTCCGGCTGGAATCGCGCCGTCGGCGGCGGCGCATAGGCGGCGAGCGGTGAGGATTCGACCGGCCGCGCGGTGCGGGCCTGGAGCTCGCGGTTGAGATCGCCCGACGGCGTATTGGCGGGCACCTGGTAGCTGGCCATCTGGACGGCCGGCGTCACGGGGCGCGGAGCAGGCAGCGTGCCGTTCAAGGATCGCGCGTTCAGGTCGTCGGCCGAGGTCTCGGCGATGGCGTAGTGGGCGAGCGGTCCGGTCGGCGCCGAGGCGTCGCCCAGGCGCGGGGCGATCGAGGCCAGGTATCCGACCGTCTCGCGTGGCAGGGGTGTGCCGCCGACCAGGTAGGAATCGAGCCGGCCCGGCCCGGCATTATAGGCGGCGAGGAAGCCCGGCGAACCATAGCGCGCGTACATTTCGCGGATATAGGCGGTACCCGCCATGATGTTGTCGTGCGGCGCATACGGGTCGGGACCCAGGCCGTAACGGTCGCGCATCTGGCCGTAGGTCACGGGCATCAGCTGCATCAGCCCCATGGCCCCGACGGACGAGGTGGTCAGGCCGCCGTTGATATATTCATGGCCGCCGGATTCCTGCCGCATCACTTCGCGGATCCATTTCTCCGGCACGGTGAAGCGGGTCGAGGCCTCGCGGATATAGGGCCCCCAGGGGTCGCCGGGCGGCCCGGGCGGCGCATAGTCGGCCGCGTTCACCGTCTGCGGACGTACCACGGCCGGCGCCGGCGCTGTTCCCGCAACCTGCGGCGGTCCGGCGCAGGCGGCGAGCCCGGACATCAGTGCGATGCCACAGACCGTCTGGCGAATTTCGATACGACGGCGCGCAACAGCGCGGCCGGTCGTTCCCCTGAACAACAAGCGTCCCATCGCCAGAAGTTCCCCCAACTGGCTTCGAAGCGACAGGTTAACCATGACGGCGGAAGAAGAGCAATAACCGTCTGGAATCGGGTAGTTGGAAACCGTCTTTCGAGCGATGACGAAGCTCAGGCCGCCCGTTCGAGGGCCAGTTCGTCGATCAGCCGCGCGATGTCGTCCAGGTCGGCGGTATCGTCGCCCGCCATGCCGTCCATCGCAGCCATGCGGCCGACGACGCGGGCCGCGACCCGCTCTTCGACCGTGCCCTCGGCAAAGGCGTAGTAGATCGTCGCCTGCTGGCCGTCGCGGTGGCAGCGGCCTTCGATCTGCTGCAGCTGGACGGCGCTGTGGCGCATGTCGTGGAGGATCAGCGCCCGGTCCTTGTCGCCGCCCGGCAACTCGCCCCGGTGCAGCGAGATCGATTCGGTCACGGTGAAGATCACCGCATCGAGCTTGCCGGTCTGGAACGCGATGCGGGTTGCCTCGTTCGCCGGGCCGTCCCGCTCGCCGGTGATGCGGCCGACCCGCCAACCGGCGGCGGCCAACCGCTGCTCGAGCGCCGCACCGGTTTCCAGAAAGGCGACGGATACCGCGACCTGCAGCCCGTCGTCGAGCAGGTCGGCCGCGAAGGCCGCCGTACCGGCGACCCGCAGCAGGCTGGCCTTCTGGCGATAGCGGATCTCGACGACGCGCCCGGCCGGCGTGCGGGTACTGCCGCCGGCGAGGCCTAGTTCCTGGCGGAAGGTACGCCAGGTCGTTTCGTAGAGCTTGCGGGACGGACCGTCGAGCTCGACCGGCGCCACCTCGCGCTGAACCTCTGGCCAGCCGACGATGTCGCTCGGTCGCCGGCGCAGGCCGATGGCGTCGGCGCCCTTGTACAGCAGGTCGGCCATGGCGCGCCGGTCCCGCTCGTTCGGATCCCAGCTCCAGTTCTTCCAACGCCCCTTGGCCCGACCGATCCTGAGGCGCTTCATCAGGTCGCGAAAGCCGCCGATCGTGTCGGTCTCGCCGACCAGCGGACCCAGCAGCCGGCCCAGATAGGACAATTCATGGGGCGACTGGCCGGCGGTGGCGCTCATGTAGATCGCGAACCGGCCGGCATCCGCGATGCGCCGGCACGCGATGCTCTGCTGCGAGGTCGGGTTCCGCAGCCGATGGCTCTCGTCGAAGATCGTCAGTGGCCAGGTGCGCTTGGGCGTGCCGAGCTTGGCCAACTCGTTGTTCTTGGCCCGGACCGATCGCTTCAGGCTGGCGGCCGGCGGCGCGAACAGGCTCTTGGTCCGCTCGTAGTTGACGATGGTGATCGCCTTGTTCGTCCCGCCCGACAGCAGGATGGTCCGGCGCCATTGCGGCATGGCGCCTTTCGGACAGACGATAAGCACCTCGGTCTCGGGCATCGCGGCCACGGCGAGCCAGGCTGCGAGCGTCTTGCCGAGCCCGGTCAGGTCGCCCAACAGGAAACCCGGGCGCCCGCGATAGCGCGCCGCGAGGATTGCGTCGCGCGCCTCGACCTGATGCGGACGCGGCACGAACAGCGGGGCCGCGTCCGCGATGGCGGTCATTTCGTCCCGCCCGTCATCCTGGGCGATGGTCGGTCAGCCGCGCGGCGGGCGACGGTTCTGCCGATACTCGCCCGGCTCCTGGACCAGGTCGTTGCGCGGACGCTGCATCGCCGGCATGGCGGCGCGGTCGACGATCGCATCCTTGCGCTCCAGCGCGATCGTGGTGCGGGCGGCGACCCGCATCAGGTCGGAGGCCGCCTGGCGCAATTCCTTGCGCGTGGCCACGGTCTCTTCACCAAGCACCGCCTCGAATGCGGTCTGGAACGCCACGATGGCGGCATCGGCCTGGGCGCGCAATTCCGCATCCAGGTTGGCGTTCAATGCCGTCTTCGGCTCGACATCGGCAAAGGGCCGGGGCGGTACGGGCGCGCGCGGCTGGCGGACCGGCGGCTCGACGGCCCGGTTCTCGTAGGTGAAGCGGAACGGCTCCTTCGGTGCCGGCGGTGCGGCCGGCGCCGGTGGTGCCACGGTTTCCTGTACCGGGGCCGCGACAGGCGCGCTCGGCTGCACCACCGGCGGGCGGGCCGTCGGCGTCAGGGTCAGGCGCGATGGGGTCGGCCGCGGTGCCGGGGCCGGCGGGGCGGCTGCCGGCGGCTCGATCGCCGGCGGTGCTGCCGGTTGAACGGGCTCCGGCGCTTCCGGCACACCGCCCTTGGCCTCGGCAACCTTCTTCAGGATGCCGTAGATCGTGGCCGGGCTGGTCTCGTAGGTGCGGGCGATATAGGCAACGGATTCGCCGCTATCGCGACGCGTAGCGATGGCGTCCCATTCCGCTGGCGGGATTTTCGATGTCATGGTCGGGCTATTTTCTTTGGAAAATACGGATGACGCCACCCCCTGCGGGGCGCGCCGGATCTCTCATGTATGAGAAGTCATAAACCATAGTCGCACGGATTGCGCCTGCATATTCCTATCGCGATGCGCATTTGACGGTGATCGGAGTCCTCGTGGCTCAGGCGACGATCTCGACGCCTTTCCAGAAGGCGACGCGGTCCTTGATCTCGGCCGCGGCTTCCTTGGGCGCCGGATAATACCAGACGGCATTTTCGTTCGTCTGCTGGCCGACCTTCAGGCTGTAGTAATGCGCCGTGCCCTTCCACGGGCAGACGCTGGTCAGCGCAGTGTCCTCGATCAGTTCGCGCTTCAAGGCCGCAGCCGGGAAATAGGCGTTGCCTTCGACTTTCACGATATCGTCGCTCTCGGCGACGACCGTGCCGTTCCAGATGGCCTTCATCGATCCTGCTCCTCTGCGATGCCTTGCAGATTGGATGCGGTCGGTCTCGAAGCAAGGGCCGGCTTAGACGATGGCGTGATCGATCAGGTGCTTGACGATGTCGTCGGCCGCCTCGCGCGCCGTCATGATCGAGGTGTTGACACGGATGTCCGGCGCCTCCGGCGCCTCGTACGGGCTGTCGATGCCGGTGAAATGGGCGAGCTCGCCGCGCCGGGCCTTCTTGTAGAGGCCCTTCACGTCGCGCTCTTCGGCCACGGCCAGCGGCGTGTCGACGAAGATCTCGATGAACTCGCCCGGCTGCAGGATCTCGCGCGCCATGCGCCGCTCGGCCCGGAACGGCGAGATGAACGAGACCATCACGATCAGCCCGGCCTCGACCATCAGCTTGCCGACCTCGGCGACCCGGCGGATGTTCTCGACCCGGTCGGCATCGGTGAAGCCCAGGTCCTTGTTCAGCCCGTGGCGCACGTTGTCGCCGTCCAGCAGGGCCGTATGCCGGCCGCGCGCGAACAGATCCTGGGCCACCAGGTTGGCGATGGTCGATTTGCCGGCGCCGGACAGGCCGGTGAACCATAGGATACAGGGCTTCTGGCCCTTGAGCTTGGCCTGGGCCGCCTTGTCGATGTCGACCGGCTGCCAATGGACGTTCTGCGCCCGGCGCAATCCGAAATGCAGCAGGCCGGCGCCGACCGTCTCGTTGGTCATCCGGTCGATCAGGATGAAGCCGCCGGTGTCGCGATTGTCCGCGTAGGCATCGAACGCGATCGGCTGGTCCAGCCCGATGTTGCAGATGCCGATCTCGTTCAGGCCCAACGACTTGGCGGCCAGATGCTCGAGCGTGTTGACGTTCACCTTGTACTTGGCCGACGTCACCGTACAGGCGACGGTCTTGGCACCCAGCTTCAGCAGGTAGGACCGGCCGGGCAGCATCGGCTCTTCCGCCATCCAGATCAGGGTGACCTCGAACTGGTCGGCGGCTTCCGGCGGGTTCGCGGCATCGGCCAGCACGTCGCCGCGGCTGATGTCGATCTCGTCGGCCAGCGTCAGGGTGATCGACTGTCCCTCGACCGCTTCGTCCAGATCGCCGTCGGCGGTCACGATGCGCGCGATCGTGCTGGTCCGGCCCGAGGGCACGACGCGCACCGGGTCGCCCGGCCGGATCCGGCCGGAGGCGACGAGGCCGCTGAAGCCGCGGAAATCGAGGTTCGGTCGATTGACCCATTGCACCGGCATGCGGAACGGGCGGCCCGCAGCGGCGTCGGGCAGTTCGACCTCGTCCAGATAGGGCAGCAGCGCCGGGCCCCGGTACCAGGGCATGCGGCCGCTTTTCTCGGTGACATTGTCGCCGCGCAGGGCCGACAGCGGGATCGCGGCGATGTCGGCCAGGCCCAGCTTGCCGGCGAATTCGGTGAATTCGGCCAGGATCCGGTCGTGGGTCTCCTGGTCGAAATCGACCAGGTCCATCTTGTTGATCGCCAGCACGACCCGGCGGATGCCCAGCAGCGAGACCAGGTAGGCATGACGCCGGGTCTGGGTCAGCACGCCCTTGCGCGCATCGACCAGGATGATGGCGAGGTCGGCGGTCGACGCGCCCGTCACCATGTTGCGGGTATATTGTTCGTGGCCCGGCGTGTCGGCGACGATGAATTTGCGCCGCTCGGTCGCAAAGAAGCGATAGGCGACGTCGATGGTGATGCCCTGTTCGCGCTCGGCCGACAGACCGTCGACCAGCAGGGCGAAATCGAGCTCGCCGCCCTGAGTTCCGACCTTGCGGCTATCGGTTTCGAGTGCCGCCAGTTGATCGTCGAACAGCATCTTGGATTCGTAGAGCAGCCGGCCGATGAGCGTGCTCTTGCCGTCGTCGACGCTGCCGCAGGTGATGAAGCGCAGCAGGCCCAGTTGCCGGGGTGCCATCAGAAATAGCCCTCCTGCTTCTTCTGCTCCATCGAGGCCGCGGCATCCTTGTCGATCATGCGACCCTGGCGCTCGGAACTGGTCGCCGCCAGCATCTCGTCGATGATCTTGGGCAAGGTGTCGGCCTCGCTCTCGACCGCACCGGTCAACGGATAGCAGCCGAGCGTGCGGAAGCGCACCCGGCGCATTTCCGGAACCTCGCCCGGCTCGAGCGGCATGCGTTCGTCGTCGACCATGATCCAGGTGCCGTCGCGCTGCACCACCGGCCGCTCCTTGGCCAGGTACAGCGGCACGATCGGAATGTCCTGCTGCTGGATGTACAGCCAGATGTCGAGTTCGGTCCAATTGGACAGCGGGAACACGCGGATGCTCTCGCCCTTGTTCTTGCGGGTATTGTAGAGGTGCCAGAGTTCGGGCCGCTGGTGCTTCGGGTCCCAGCGGTGCTGGGCCGAGCGGAAGCTGAAGATGCGCTCCTTGGCGCGGCTCTTCTCCTCGTCGCGCCGGGCGCCGCCGAAGGCCGCGTCGAACTTGCCGGCATCGAGCGCCTGCTTCAATCCTTCGGTCTTCATGACGTGGGTGTGGCGTTCCGAGCCATGGGTGAACGGGCCGATGCCCTGGGCCAGGCCGTCCAGATTGACGTGGACGCGCAGATCGAGGTCGAAGCGCTTCGCGATCTGGTCGCGAAACGCGATCATCTCGCGGAATTTCCAGGTCGTATCGACATGCAGCAGCGGGAATGGCAGCTTGCCGGGAAAGAACGCCTTCAGGGCCAGATGCAGCATGACCGCGCTGTCCTTGCCGATCGAATAGAGCATCACCGGGTTCTCCACCTCGGCGACCACCTCGCGCAGGATGTGGATGCTCTCGGCCTCCAGGCGCTCGAGATGCGTGAGCGGCTTTTTCCACTGACCCGACTGCACCCTATTCCCCTCGCTCGATCATCGGCAGCAGGCACCATAGGATGACGATCGCCCGCAACCGCCTTTTTTCGGACGTCTGGCCCGATATTTTTGCGAGCTGTGTGGTTTTGGCCGGATCTACGCGGGGCGCCCGGAGATATAGTGCTGCAACTGCTCGATCATGAAATTCTGCTCCGAGATGATGTCCTTCACCAGGTCGCCGATCGAGATCATGCCGAGCAGCCTGCCCTCATCCATCACCGGCAGATGGCGCAGGCGTTTGCCGGTCATCAGGGCCATGCATTCCTGGGTGCTGGCCGAGGGGGCGACATACATCACGGGGGCGGTCATAACGTCGGCCACCGGGGTGTCGCGCGACGACCGACCGGCCAGGATGATCTTTCGCGCATAGTCGCGCTCGGACACGATGCCCCGGATCGTCTCGCCGTCCATGACCAGCAGGGCGCCGATGTTCTTCTCCGCCATCAGGGTAATGGCGTCGAACATCGAGGTGGTCGGGGTCACTTTATGGACGGTCGCATCGGGCTTGGACTGAAGGATATCGCCTGCATTCTTCATGGACGCCTCCCGTGATCGCTGTGCGACGCCGCTGCCGGACCGATGCCCGCGGCGTTCATTTTCAAGATGATACCTGATTGCGCGAGGTTTGGTTGTAAAGACGTGAGGGCCGTGGCTCATGCCCGCGGGATCGAGATCTCGAAGGTGCCGCCCTCGTCGGCGGAGACGAGCCGGACCCCGCCGCCATGGGCGCGCAGCAGCGATTGCACGATGGCGAGGCCCATGCCGGTCCCACCGCTCTCCCGCCGGGTCGTGAAATGCGGATCGAAGATGCGCGACCGATTGCCTTCGGAAATGCCCGTGCCGTCGTCGGCGACTGTGATGCGCATCAGTTCCGGCGCGCCGCGCTCGACCGTCACGCGAAGCCACGAGGCGCCGTGCTGCGCGGCATTGTCGGCCAGATGGGAGAAGACGATCGTCGCGTTTTCCTCGGACATTGCAATGTCCGTATCCGATTCCCCCGCCGCCTCGATCGCAAGTCCTGCCGAAGCGCCCAGCTTCGCTATGATGGTGCCGAGGCTCGTCTTGCCGCCGAGCTGCGGATTGTCCGCCTTGGCCAGTTCCCGCAAACGCCGGACCAGCGTCGCCAGCCGCGCCGCGTCGTCGATGATGTTGCCGAGGAACCGGCGCCGCTCCGGCTCGCTCATCTGCCCGGCATCGTCGCGCAGCAGCTCTGCCGCGCCCTGGATCGAGGTCAGCGGCGATTTCAGCTCGTGGGACACATGGGCGGTGAAGGTGGCGATATAGTCTGATCGGTCGAACAGGCTGCGTGCCATGTCGAGAAAGCTCTCGGACAGGCGGGCGATCTCGCGCGTGCCGTGGTGGACCAGCGGGCGGATGGCGTCGCGGTCGCCCTGCTGGATCTCCTCGGTCCGCCGCATCAGCTCGTGGATCGGCCGCGTCAGGGCGCGCAGGAACACGAAGCCGATGCCCATGGTCACCAGCAGGACGGCGAGCGCCGCCAGCAGCACGTTCCTGCGCTCGGCGTACAGGCTCTCGACGATGTTGTTCGGCGTTCGCGACAGATAGACGACGCCGACGACGCGATTGCCCGCGAACGCCGGCATCGCGACGAAGACCCGGACGTGGGCGCCACGGCTGATCGAGGAGAGCGCCGGTTCAGGCCCATCGGGGATCCGCTGCCGCAGTACGCTCTTATAGTGACCTGCCAGCGCCGCCGCGACCTCGTCGACGTCGGCCAGCGACCGCCCGACCTCTTCGCGCCCGCCGATCACGATGCCGCGGGGGTCCAGGATCCTGAAGCCGGTCAGGGTGACCTTTTGCGCCTGCGCCGCCAGGTCGGACAGGCGAATGCCGATTTTTACGAACTCGGGGTCCGGTGGCGCCGTGGCCGGTATCGCTTCCGGCCGGGGCGGCAGCAGGCCGTCGTGGGCGAGATTCAGGGTGGCCGCGACCGGATGGTAGGGTTCGTCCGGATGCCCCCCGAGCTCGATCGGTCGAAGCGCGCCGAGCGTCAGGGTGGGAGCCGCTCCCGCGACCTCGCTCGCGAACACGGCCGACAAGGTGGCGCCCTGGGCGATCAGCTCGTGCTCGGTCTGCCGGATCAGCTGGTTGTCGTAGAGCCGGAACAGGAACAGACCGACCAGCGGCAGGGCCGCTACCGCCGATAGGACCGCGAAGATCACCAGCCCCAGCGGCGGTCGCCATTTCGCCTTCATCACCGGGCTTCGCATCGGCCGATGCGGAATCCCACGCCGTGCACCGTGTCGATCGCCGCCTCGCATCCCGCGGCCGCCAGCTTGGCCCGGACGTTGCGGACGTGGCTGTCGATCGTGCGGTCTGCCACATGGGTATTGGTCGGATAGGCGATCGCCATGATCCGGTCGCGGTTGAAGACCATTTCCGGCCGCGAGAGCAGCGCCTTGACGATCTCGAACTCGATCGCGGTCAGCGGGATCGGCAAGCCGCCGAACGTCGCTTGATGGCGGATCGGATCGAGGCTCAGGTCGCCGCGCGCGACGGCGGCGGTTCCGTCGCCGACGGCCGCCGGACGATGGATCGTTCGTTTCAGGATCACGTTGATCCGGGCGACCAGCTCGCGCGGGCTGAATGGCTTCGTCACGTAGTCGTCGCCGCCGATCTCCAGCCCCAGCACGCGGTCGATCTCCTCGTCGCGTGCCGACAGGAACAGGATCGGAATGTCCGAGGTCTTGCGGATCTGGCGGCAGACCTCCAGGCCGTCCGTCTCCGGCATGCCGATGTCCAGCACGATCAGATCGGGCCTGGTCTCGCCGAAGCGCGCCAGCGCCTCGGTGCCGTCGCGTGCCGTCATCGTCGTCATGCCCGCGCGATCGAGCGCGAAACAGATAACCTCCCGGATGTTCGGCTCATCGTCGACGACCAGGATACGATGGGGCAAAGGTTCTTCTCCTTCACAGGATTCGCAGGCATTCGGCTTCCGCCTCGGCGGCGTCCTTGTCCGACAGATGACGATCGAGCCGCCATCCATTCAAGCTCCAACCGCGCCAGCCGGCGGGTTCCCCGGCCAGCGAAGCGGAGAGGGTACGCCGGATCGAGCAGGCGTTCCAGACGGCCAGGGGCAGCGTCCACCGTCCATGCAGGATATAGTCGTCCAGCGCTGGAAGCGCGTGCGGCCCCAGGCTCTGCAGATAATCGACGTCCAAGTGCGAGCCGTTTTCCGACATTTCCAGACTATGTCTGACATTGTAGCCGGAGATCACGCGGGGAAGGTCGATGAACGACGAGACATAGAGCACGCAGACCAATGCCGCGACGTTGCTGGTGATCAGCCAGGCGTTCGACCGGTCGAACGACATCCTGACCAGGATCAACACCAGGCCGGTGCCAGTCAGCAACATCCAGATGAAGGCCGCGAACCGGAGATAGGTCAGCGAATAAGCCGCGACATAGAGGTCGAGCCGCAGGATGGAGGAGGCAACGAGCAGCAGGTTCTGGGCCGTCCACACGTGAATGAGGACGCGGATCGTTCGGGAGCGCGCGGCCTGGCCGCCTTCCCGGGTCGCCGCTATCAGGAATGCGCCGGCGAGCAGTGCCGTCACGACCAGCGGGTAGGCGCCGCGATGGGCATAGGCGGCATAGCCCAGGTGATCGGGCAGCACCGCCCCGTTCCATAGATAGGTCACGTCGAGGACGCTTTGCACGGCGAACAGCGCGTTGAACAGCACGAGCGACCGGAGGATGGCGGGCGCGCCGAAAACCAGCGCCTTCCAAGGGGCATCGACGATTGGCGGGGGCAGCGGGAACGGGATTGCCGCAGGATCTACCCTGGGCCGAATGCGAGGACCAACGAACGGCCAGACCACGACCAGGATGCAGCACCAGAAGAGCACCCGCGGAAAGTCGATATCGGTGAGCAAAGCCGGAAGATCGAACTGCGCCAGCCAGTCCTCGATCAGCGGATTGGCGCTCGACAGCAGCCAGAGGAACGTGCCGAACAGCAGGACCGGGACGATCCAGGACAGCAAAAACGCGCCCCGCGATCCAGCTCGCGGGCGACGACGCAGCCATGTCACGACGGCGATCGAGTCCAGGATGATCCAGGAGCAGCCCGTCAGACCGAACCAGAGGAAATCGTCCGCCGTGGGACGGGCACTCGGCGCGAAGCGACCTGCGACCGTGAGCGAAAACAGGATGGAACCCGCAAGTCCGAAGCCGACCGCAAGCGGCCTCACGCCGTTGACCATCGGCAACAGTGCCGCAATCAGGACGAGGGCTGCGGCCAGCATGTGCTTCCGGTTTCCCCGCGCGCCGGCCGCAAGCATGGCGCCGGTCGCGACAAGCAGGGCGAAGGCCGGCAGCGAGAGGCCGATCGGCTGCCGGAACAGCAGATCATCCGCGGCGGCTACCATCCCGGTGCAAATGAGGGCTCGGCGCGACAGGGCGCCGGCGCCGAAACGATTCCTGCGAAATGCTTCGTCGTATACGGTCATTGGTGGCCATCCCGTCCGCTCGGCGGAAAAGCGGCCTCGCCGACCGGCGCCCCTCGCGAGGGCGGACCGGCGAAGGGCAGCACGGTGCCGGCCGGCATTGCCGGGTCGGCACACAGCCACCAGCCGTCACGCATCAGGCTTCTGGGCAGACGCAGCGGGAATGCCCGCACCGAGGAGGATCGCTTTTCCATGCGATCCTTATGCGGGGATGATTTGCAGAATCGCCGGCGGCGTTCAGCAGATTTTCCGGGATTGTCGTGCAGATTTCGTGCAGGGACGGTGTCGCGATCGGCCCGGGAGGAGGAGAGTGCTGATATCCTGACGGCGGCGACCCCAACGGACAGGACGGAGCAGCACATGGCCGACGGCAAGACCGCCTATGATTTTGAACTGGTCACGCTCAAGGGCGAGCGTTTCGATCTGGCTCCGTTCGCCGGCCGGCCGCTGCTGATCGTCAATACCGCGTCCCGATGCGGGTTCACGCCGCAATATGCCGGGCTGAGCGAGGTGTGGAAGCGGCACCGGGCCGAGGGGCTGCTGGTGATCGGCGTGCCGTCCAACGATTTCGGCCAGCAGGAGCCGGGCGGCGCAGGCGAGATCGGCGCGTTCTGCGAGGCCAACTACGGCGTGGATTTCCCGATGATGGAAAAGGTCCATGTTCGCGGACCGGGTGCGCATCCGCTGTTCCGCTGGCTGGCGGCGGAAGGCGGCTTCTTCGCCCGGCCCCGCTGGAATTTCTTCAAATACCTGATCGGGCGGGATGGCCAGTTGAAGGACTGGTTCGCCAGTCCGACCAAGCCGGAATCGGCGAAAATCGGCCGGGCGCTCCGCAGGGCGATCGGATCGAAGGAGGTCTGAGCCGCCAGGGCCACACGCTATGGGCGCGCATTGGGGCCATTCAGTTATTCGTTGGGATACGCGCAGGAGCCAATCCTGCAATCCCCACCATCCAAGTGTTCCGAAAACGCATTTCTCTTGGTGGGTTGCAATTATCTGGCCGGAATGAACGCATATCCCTGCCCCTCCTCGACTATTCTGCCGATGCCCGGTCGTCCCAGGTGAGCGCCGGCCAGCCAGGTATTTCCGCCTGCTGCGTCTTGGAGCAGCTTGATCCGGCTAGCCCGCGCCATGGTCTCGTCAGCGTCATAGGCCCAAGTAAGCTCGGGACGGGCAAACTGTGACGCAGGGACGTGGATCAGGTCGCCGCAGAATAGGATATCGTCCTCGCCGGTGCTGAGGAGATACCCCATATGGCCCGGAGCATGCCCGGGTATCGCCACCGCCAGCAAACGATCGTCCGGCCGGTCTCCTCCGCCAATAGGCGCCAGGAGCGGCCGAAAATCAGCCAGTCGCGGCTCGGCGAGGAAATCCTCGACGGCGTCCTGCCCAATCACGATCTTGCTCAAGTTTCTGAATGTTCGCCGCCCGTCATGTGTGAGAAGACCGTTGATGTGGTCGCCATGGGCATGGGTCAGGGCGACCATCGTGATGGATGACGTGTCGATGCCTGCCTCGCACAGGGCCTCCTCGAGGTGGCCCATGGACGGGTCCCAGCTTCCCCCCGCTCCACAATCTATCAAAACGCGGTCGATACCGGAGCGATCGAGCAAGAAGCAATTCACTGAAAGTCGAACGAGCGATTCTTCCCGCTGAGGCGGTACCATCTGCGCGCATATTTTGTCGTTCGGATCTCTGAGCAATTGGGCGGGAAGGTCGACATACCCGTCGGAGAGAGACCAGATCTGCGAGAATCCCGAAGCACAGGCCATGGTGTTGGCGCTTTGAGACAGAAATTTCACGGATAACCTGCCAAGCGGGGTCGTTCAATTTTTCCATTGTGCACTGAAGACGCTACGTTTTCGACGTCATCACCTTCTGAGCGATTTTCCAGGTTCCGTTGACCTTCAAGCACGACAACAGATCCGTGAAGTGACGTGGTGGTACCTGCAACTTCACTTTCAGAAGCGCGAGGTCTCTTTCGACGTCAATTGATAGAATCTCGTCGTCACGCTCCATGCCCCGTTGTTTTGGAGCTTTCGTATTGCGCACGACTGCCAACCAAGTCGCAATCGGCGTCACGCCCACATCGCCATCGTCGGCGACCTTCGTCACGGAGCTCGATGGATGAAATATGGAGGCAAATTTGTCGGCATCCATTTCATAGGCGGCGTCAAAATAGGTCTGCGCCAGGGTGCGCAAAGCGAGAACATCGGTATCCATGACCACCTCGTTGTTGGGTCCCATCATTCCATACGCGCCGCAATCCCGCGCCGAGCGCCAGGCAAGCCGGTCGAAGCGCATAGAAAGTCGACCTGCATCGGCTTGTCGGTCAAATCTAGGACAAGGGCGCTTATGAGGATAGATAGGTTGCGCAGGATGAAGTCATGAGTGATTTTCATAAATCATGGGAAACGAGCTGAACGAACTCGCTGCATTTGCAGTCGTCGCCAATGAGCGAAGCTTTACACGTGCTGCAGCGAAGCTGGGCGTCTCGCAGTCCGCCCTGAGCCACACGATCCGGAGGCTTGAGCAGCGACTCGAGCTCCAGCTTCTTGCTCGCACGACCAAGAGTGTGGCGCCGACCGCTGCGGGTGCAGCTCTGTTGAAGGACCTGTCGCCGGCGCTCGAGCAAATTACTCGTGCGCTAGACAAGGCCCAAAGCGTTCGCCACCGACCTGCGGGACGACTTAGACTCGTAATGTCACGGTCGGCTGCGGTGATGGTATTGCTGCCGAGGCTCACAGCATTCGCCGAGGCTTACCCTGACGTCGTGCTTGACGTTGTCACCGTCACCGGTCCCGTAGACATCGTCGCGGGCGAGTTCGATGCGGGCATTCAACTCGGCGAATATATTCAAAAGGATATGATCGCGGTGCGCGTCACGCCGGAGTTGCGTTTGGCGGTCGTGGGATCGCCCGGCTATTTTGCGTCACGGAGCATTCCTCGGGACCCCAAGGATCTAAATGCTCATCGATGTCTGAACCTGCGTCTTCCGAGCGGTCCGTATCGGTGGGAGTTCGAGCAGGGACGCAAGGCGATCACAATCGGGGTGAACGGCCCGCTCATAATCGACGACACCAACCTGGTGATTCAGGCGGCGCTCACCGGAGCCGGCCTTGGGCTTGCCTATGAAGAGCAGGTTGCGGAGCATGTGGCGGAGCACCGCCTCATTCGAGTGCTGGAGAATTGGACGCCCCCTATTGCCGGCTTCTTCATGTATTACCCCAGCCGCCAGCATCAGCCGGCTGCCCTCACTGCGCTGGTAAACGCGCTGCGATGCTCTTAAAAATGGGCCGGTAAGCGGCAACCGGTATCTGAAGACGCAGCCTGAGGGGAAGCGCCCGATCGCCGTAACGCCAATCGTTTCGACCATGCGGTGCGAGTAGGAGATACCGCTCGTGGATCGATCGAGACGCCCTGGGACACCTTCGCCGTGTTCCTCCACCGGAAGGAGCCTCATCGTCGGCAGCAAGACAAGCGGGAGCGGGCGCACCGCTCAGTCGCCGCCCGCCCCGCGATCTACGCCTGCACCCCGGCCACGTACCAGTCCTGCTTGAACAGGTCCGCGTCGCTCGGCTTTGCGCCTGCGGCAATGCGAACGGCGCCCTTGTTGTCGGTCACCGGACCGGTGAACGGGTGAAGCGTCCCGGCGATGATGCCGGCCTTGGTGGCGTCGGCTGCGGCGCGGGCCGCGTCGGTGACGCCGGGACCATAGGGGGCGATCTGGACGATGCCGTCCTTCAGGCCTTCCCACACGCTCTGCTCCTTCCAGCTGCCGTCCATCGCCGCCTTGGTGCGGGCGATGTAATAGTCGCCCCAATTGTTGACGATGGACGAGAGCTGGGCCTTGGGGCCGAACTGCTTCATGTCGGAATCCTGGCCGAACGCGTGGACGCCGCGCGCCTCGGCGGTCTGCACGATTGCCGAGCTGTCGGTATGGGTGCAGATGATGTCGGCGCCCTGGTCGATCAGCGACTTGGCGGCGTCGGCCTCCTTACCCGGGTCGAACCAGCTGTTGACCCAGATGACCTTGACCTTGATCGCCGGATTGACCTTCTGGGCGGCGAGCGTGAAGGCGTTGATGCCCATCACCACCTCGGGGATCGGGAACGAGCCGACATAGCCGATGACGGCGGATTTCGAGACATGGCCGGCGATGGTGCCGCACACGGCGCGGCCCTCGTAGAAGCGGCCGTTGTATTCGGCGAGGTTGGTCGCGGTCTTGTAGCCGGTCGCCTGCTCGAACTTCACGGCCGGGAACTGCTTGGCGACCTTGAGCGCCGAATTCATGAAGCCGAACGAGGTCGAGAACACCAGCTGGCTGCCGCCGCTGGCGAGCTGGCGGATGACCCGCTCGGAATCCGGCCCTTCGGCCACGCTCTCGACGAAGGTGGTCTTGATCTGGTCGCCGAACTTGGCCTCGACCGCCTTGCGCGCCTGGTCGTGCTGGTAGCTCCAGCCGAAATCGCCGACCGGACCGACATAGAGGAACCCGATCTGGAATGGCCCGGCCGCGCGGGCCTGCAGGATGCGGCCGGCAAGGGCGGTGGTTCCGAGAGCGGCCGCCCCCAGCAACAGGCGACGGCGATCGACATGGTTCATGGTCGTGTCCTCTCAGGCGGGCGGGCGGAACGGCTTGCCGAGGCAGGCCGGCGGGCTGAAGCGGCGGCGGAACGGTCCCGACGAGATCAGCGTCAGCACCAGGATCGTGCCCAAATACGGCAACATGGAAAGCAATTGCGGCGGCACAGGCAAGAGGCCGCTGCCCTGCAGATAGAGCTGCAGCACCGTGACCCCGCCGAACAGGTAAGCGCCGGCGGCGGCGCGCCACGGTCGCCACGCGGCGAACACGACGATCGCGAGCGCGATCCAGCCACGGCCCGCCGTCATGTTCTCGACCCACATCGGTGTATAGGCGAGCGACAGGTAGGCACCGCCCAGGCCGGCCATGGCGCCGCCGAACAGGATGGCCAGGAACCGGATGCGCAGCACCGGATAGCCGATCGAGTGGGCCGACAGGTCGGCCTCGCCGACCGCGCGTAGGATCAGGCCGGCGCGCGTCCCTTTGAGGAACCAGGCGATCGCCACGGTTGCGGCAAGCGCGAGGTAGACCAGCGCGTCCTGGTCGAACAGGCGGCCCAGCACCGGCAGCGCGCTCAGGCCCGGCAGGGCCAGCTTGGCGAGCGGCGGCACCGGCTGGCCGGTGAAACCGGTGCCGATCAGCGCGCTCAACCCGGTGCCGAAGATGGTGAGCGCCAGGCCGGTCGCGACCTGGTTGCTCATCAGCGTCAGGACCAGGAACGCGAAGATCGCCGCCAGGAGCGCACCTGCCGCGACGGCGACGAGGATCGCCAGGGTCGCGCTGCCGGTCAGCGACATGGCCGCGAAGCCGCAGACCGCCCCGCTCAACATCATGCCTTCGACACCCAGATTCAACACGCCGGCGCGCTCGACCACCAGCTCGCCCAACGCCGCCAGCAGCAGCGGCGTCGCGGCCGTCATGGTGGTCAGCAGCAGCGAGACGAGCATCTCGATATTCATGACGCCACTCCGGCCCGGTGTGCCAGACGCAGGCGATAGCGCACCAGGAAATCCGACGCGAGCAGGATGAACAGCAGCAGGCCCTGCACCACGCCGGTCACCGCCTTGGGCAGTCCGACCAGGACCTGGGCGTTCTCGCCACCGATGTAGGAGAGCGCCACCACGAGCGCGGCCGGAATGATGCCGAGCGGGTGCAGCCGGCCTAGGAACGCCACGATGATCGCGGTGAAGCCATAGCCGGGCGTGATCTGCGGGATGAGCTGGCCGATCGGTCCGGCGACCTCGAACAGGCCGGCGATGCCGGCGAGGCCGCCGCTTGCCAGCAGGGTGAACCAGACGATCCGCTCGGTGCCGAACCCGGCATAGCGCGCCGCGGCAGCCGATGCGCCGACCGTGCGAATGCGGAAGCCCAGCAGGGTGCGGGTCATGACCAGCCAGACGACCAGGGCCAGGCCGAGCGCCAGCGGAATACCGCTATGGAACCGCGTGCCGTCGACCAGCACGCTCAGCGTTTCGTCCTCGTTGAACAGGCGCGACTGCGGGAAATTCATGCCCTCGGGATCGCGCCAGGGGCCATAGACCAGCAGGTTCAGGAACAGGTCCGCGACATAGGTCAGCATCAGGCTGGACAGAATCTCGCTGACCGCGAAGCGGGTGCGCAGGAACGCTGGGATCGCGGCCCAGGCCATGCCGCCCAGGATGCCGGCCAGCGCCATCAGGGGCAGGATCCAGGGGCCGGACAGGTCCCAGCAGGCGAGCGCTACCCCGCCGCCGGCGATGGCACCCATGATCAGCTGCCCCTCGGCTCCGATGTTCGAGATGCCGGCCCGGAACGCCATGGCGAGGCCGGCCGCGATCATCAGCAGGGGGGCGCCCTTGACCGCGAGCTCGGTCAAGCCGTTGAGCGTCGCCAGCGGCGAGACGAAGAATGCCAGGAAGCTGTCGACGGCATTGTAGCCCAGCGCCGCGAACAAGCCGGTCGCGAGCGCCATAGTCAGCGCCAGCGCCAGGATCGGCGTCACGGTCCATAGAAGCCGCGACGGCTCCGGGCGCGGCTCGACGACGAACCTCACGAGGCCGCCTCGATCCCGGCGCCACCCATCAGCATGCCCAGGTGCTCGACCGACAACCCGTCCATCGGCAGAGTCGCCGATAGGCGGCCGGCATGGAGTACGGCCATCCGGTCGCTCAGCATCAGCAACTCGTCCAGGTCCTGCGAGATCACGACGATCGCGCTGCCGGCCTCGGCCAGGGCGACCAGCGCCTGGTGGATCGCGGCCGCGGCGTTGGCGTCGACGCCCCAGGTCGGCTGCGCCACGACCAGCACCGCCGGCTGCTGCGCCAATTCTCGGGCCAGGATGAATTTCTGCAGGTTGCCGCCCGACAGGGTCGATGCCGCGGCGCCGGGGCCGGCCGATCGGACGTCGCCGTCGGCGATGATCCGCTCCGTCAATCGGATCGCTTTGGCCTGGCACACGAAGCCGCCGGTGACGAGGTCGGCGCGGTCATGGGCGGTCAGCACCGCATTGTCGACCAGGCTGAATTCGGGGATCGCGCCATGGCCGTTGCGCTCCTCGGGCACACAGCACAGGCCGCGTCGCCGGCGCCAGGCCGCGTCGCGGTCGCCGGCCGGCTGGCCGTCGAGCAGGACCGCACCGGCGCGCGGCACCGGTCGCTCGCCGCTCAATGCCTGCTGCAACTCGCCCTGGCCATTGCCGGCGACCCCGGCGATGCCCAGGATCTCGCCACCGCGCAGCTCGAAGCCGATCTGGCGCAGCGGCGTGCCATGCGCTTCGATCGCCGGAAGATCCAGGCCGTCGACCCGCAGGCGGATCTCCCCGGCCGGTCGGGTCGTCCGCACCGTGACGTCGCGCAAGGCGCTGCCGACCATCATCTGCGCCATGGCGCGCACCGGCGTGTCCCGGGGAACGCACCGGCCGACGACCCGGCCGGCGCGCAGCACCGTTGCCCGGTCGCACAGCGCGCGGATCTCTTCCAGCTTGTGGCTGATGTACAGGATGGCACAGCCGTCAGCCGCGAGCAGCCGCAGGGTCGAGAACAGCGCGTCCGCCTCCTGGGGCGTCAGAACCGAGGTCGGTTCGTCCAGGATCAGCAGGCGCGGCGCCTGCAACAGGCAGCGCACGATCTCGATGCGCTGGCGCTCGCCGATCGACAAGGTGCTGACCGTCCGGTCCGGGTCGAGCGGCAGGCTGTAGGCGGCGCTGACGCTGCGGATCCGCGCGGCCAGCTCGTCCGCGCGCTCCGGATGGTCGAGGCCCAGGGCGACGTTCTCCAGCACGCTCATCGCCTCGAACAGCGAGAAATGCTGGAACACCATGCCGATGCCCAGCGCGCGGGCGGCGCGCGGCGTGGCGATGCGCGTAGCCCGCCCATCCCACAGAATGTCGCCTTCGTCGGCCGCGAGCAGGCCATAGAGGATCTTGACCAAGGTCGACTTGCCGGCGCCGTTTTCGCCGAGCAGGGCGTGGATCTCGCCGGGCGCAAGCTGGAAATCGATGGTGTCGTTGGCGACGAGGCTGCCGAATCGTTTGGTGATGCCGCGCGCTTCCAGACGAAGACCCGGCTGGCCGGATGCTCCGCTCATCGCGGCGCCCCGCTATGGCCCGACGTCGACCCCACTCGTTCCCCCCGACCACCGATCCCCGACACGCATGGTGGCACCTGCGCAGGATCCATGCCAGCGCGATGGCGCCCCGGGCAAACCGTCTTTGCTCCAAACCGCCTGGCGCCGGCGCAGGCAGACCGCGCCGTCCCGCTGCATCAAAAGAGACCGTTGCCGTTTCGGCAACGGGCATCGCACTTCTTTTCCATAGACGGCAGCAGGCGATCGCGCAGAATGGCGCGATGATCCGCATCATCGAGTCTCGATCATGAGTTTGGCAACCCTCGAACGCCGTGTGCGGCAGGAGCTGGATTTCCTGGGCTATCCGGCGCGCGGCTGGGTGCCGCCGCGGCAGCGGGACGGCGTGCCGGTCCTGGACGTGCTGATCGTCGGCGGCGGCCAGGCGGGGCTCGCCGCCTGCTTCGGTTTGCGCCGGGAGCGGATCGAGGCGGTCGAGGTGCTGGACGCCAAGCCGCTCGGCCTCGAAGGGCCCTGGGTCGATTTCGCCCGGATGGTCACCTTGCGGACACCGAAGCACGTCACCGGGCCGGACCTGGGCGTGCCTAGCCTGGCACCGCGCGCCTGGTTCGAGGCGCGCCACGGAGCCGGCGCCTGGGACGCCATGCAGAAGATCGACCGGCGCGACTGGCAGGACTATCTCGGCTGGTATCGCCGGGTGCTGGACCTGCCGGTCCGCAACGGCGTGCGCGTGACCAGGATCGCGGCCGACGGCGACCTGCTCGCGGCCCAACTCGACACCGGCGAGATCCGGCATGCGCGCCGGATCGTGCTGGCGACCGGCCTCGAAGGCGGCGGCCGCTGGCAGATCCCTGCCGTGGTATCGGACCACCTGCCGGCGAACCGCTATGCACACACGGCCCAGGCGATCGACTTCGCCGCCCTCCAGGGCAAGCGTATCGGCGTGCTCGGCGGCGGTGCGTCCGCGTTCGACAATGCGGCGACGGCGCTCGAGGCTGGCGCCGCCTCGGTCGACTTGTGCATCCGCCGGGCGGAACTGCCGCGGGTCAATCCCTATCGCTGGATGGAAAATGCCGGCTACCTCGGCCATTTCGCCGACCTGCCGGATGCGCTGCGCTGGCGCATGACGCGCCGGATCTTCGAGATGAACCAGCCGCCGCCCCAGGACACGCTGTGGCGCTGCCAGCGCTGGCCCGGGTTCGCCCTGCACACGGGCAGTCCGTGGACTGGGGTGAGCCTCCCAGGCGATATGATCCAGGTCGAGACGCCCGGCCGCCGCTTCGCCTTCGATTTCCTGATCATCGGCACCGGCTTCACGGTCGATCTGTCGTTGCGGCCGGAACTCGCGGGCCTGGCGCCCGAGATCGCGACCTGGGCGGATCGCTTCACGCCCCCGGCCGGCGAGGAACATGCGGCGTTGGGCCAGTTCCCGTATCTGGCACCGGACTGTTCGTTCACGGCCAAGGCGCCGGGCACGAACCCGCATCTGGCTCACATCCATGACTTCACCTTTGCCACCATGCCCAGCATGGGCCTGACCGGCGGGTCGATCAGCGGGCTCAAATACGGCGTCCGCCGGCTGGTCGACGGCATCGCGAAATCGCTGTTCACCGAAGATGCCGAGGCGCATTGCGCGGACCTGCTGGCCTATGCGGAGCTGGAGCTGCTCCATCTCGATGGACCGCCGCCGGCGGAGGCAGGTCCATGAGCCGGCCGATCCATTTCCGCTCGATGGGCTATTTCGATGCGGTTCGCCGCTATGGCTCGATCCGCGAGGCGGCACGCCGGCTCGACGTCGCGGCCTCCGCGGTCAACCGGCAGATCCTGAAGTTCGAGGGCGACGTCGGCCTGCCGCTGTTCGAACGCCTGTCGGACGGCATGAAGCTGACCCCGGCTGGCGAGATCTTTGCCCGCCATGCCATCGCGGTACTGCAGGACGAGAAGCGGGCGGCGAGCGAGTTCGACGCGCTCAAGGGCCTGCGGCGCGGCGAGGTCAGCATGATCGCCGTCGAGTCGCTGAACGCGGCGTTCCTGCCGGCGCTGATCGAGCGGATGAGGCGGAAATACCCCGGTATCACGCTCAAGGTCCGCACTGCCGGTTCCAACTCGATCCCCTCGGCGCTGGCCGCCGGCGATGCGGACCTGGGCCTGGCCTTTTCGCTCGCCCATCATGCCGACCTGACTCAGGTCGCGGTCGGGCGGTTCCGGTTGGGTGCCGTGATGCGCCCGGACCATCCGCTGGCCGGCGAGGCGCAAGTCAGCTTCACCCACTGCGTGCGCTATCCGCTGATCCTGCCCAGCGCCGACCTGTCGATCCATACGCTGCTGGAGCCTCAACTCCGTCGCTTTCGCGGCAAGCTCGAGGTGCTGGCCGAAGTCAGCTCGCTGGAACTGATGAAAAACCTGACCCTGCGGCTGGGGGCGATCGCGTTCCAGTCGCGTATCGGGCTGGAGGCGGAGCTGGCCGGCGGCCAACTGATCCATGTGCCGTTGCAGGGCGCCGGCGCGCTCACCACGGAATTGGGTGTATATCTGCGTGAGGGGCGGGCGCTGCCGGTGGCGCTCGACGCCTTCGTGGCACTGGTGCGCGATGAGTTGTCATTGCTCGAAGGCCAAGATGCCGCGGCATGACGTGATCTGGCGCCCCGATGGCGCGCCGCATGAGGGAAGTCTGTTTCTATGTCGCTGATCGACATGTCCGAGCCGCGTCCGGTTCCGACCCGCTTTACCGATGCAGCCCAGGCTTTGGCCGAAGTCCGCGCGATCTACGCCGGGCAATCCGCCTATCTCGTCGGGCGGTTCAAGGAATATGTCCGCGGCACCGACCTGCCCCGGCGCGTGCGCGGCTTCTATCCCTATGTCGAGATCTCGACCACGAGCCATGCCCGGTTGGACAGCCGGATTTCCTATGGCTTCGTGTTGGCGCCGGGCACCTATCGCGCGACACTGACCCGGCCCGACCTGTTCGGCGACTATTATCTGAAGCAGTTCGAGCTGCTGTTGACCAATCACAAGGTGGCACTCGAGGTTGGGCTGTCGAACCGGCCGATCCCGATCCATTTCGCGCTCGGCGAGAACATGCATCCGGAAGCCAATCTCGATCCGGCGCGGCTGGAGGTCGTCGGGGATTTCTTCGACCTGCCGGAGCTGACCTACGTCGACGACGCGGTGCCGAACGGCACCTATTTCCTGCCGACCGCCAATCGCCAGCCGCTGGCGCTGTTCACCGCCGCGCGGGTCGACCTGTCGCTGCAGCGCCTGAAGCACTACACCGCGACCGGGCCGGACCATTTCCAGCAGTTCGTGCTGTTCACCAACTACCAGTTCTATGTCGACGAGTTCGTCCGGCTGGGCCATGCCATGATGGCGGCGGAGGGCGGCCAGGATCATGGCTACACGGCCTTCGTCGAGCCGGGCAACGTAGTGACGCCGAACCGCACGCTCGATCCGGATGCGGTCTCGACCGGGACCAAGCCGCCGCGCCTGCCGCAGATGCCGGCCTATCACCTGAAGCGCGCCGACGGCGCCGGCATCACGCTGATCAACATCGGCGTCGGGCCGTCGAACGCGAAGACGATCACCGACCATGTCGCCGTGCTGCGGCCCCATGCGTGGCTGATGCTGGGACACTGCGCCGGCCTGCGCGGCTCGCAGAAGCTGGGCGATTATGTGCTGGCCCATGCCTATGTGCGCGACGACCATGTACTCGACGACGCGCTGCCGACCTGGGTGCCGCTGCCGGCATTGGCCGAGGTGCAGCAGGCGCTGGAAAGCGCCGTTGCCCAGGTCGCCGGCGTCAGCGGCTATGAATTGAAGGCGCTGATGCAGACCGGCACGGTCGCGACCACCGACGACCGGAACTGGGAGCTGAAGGATCAGAAGGAACTGGTCGCGCGCTTCAACCTGTCGCGCGCCATCGCGCTCGATATGGAATCGGCGACCATCGCCGCCAACGGCTACCGCTTCCGCGTGCCCTACGGCACCCTGCTCTGCATCTCCGACAAGCCGATGCACGGCAATCTCAAGCTGCCCGGGATGGCCGACCGGTTCTATCGCGAGCGGGTCGACCAGCACCTGAAGATCGGCGTGCTGACCATGGAGATCCTGCGCGACGGCGGCCTGGAACGCCTGCACAGCCGCAAGCTGCGCAGCTTTTCGGAAACGGCGTTTCGATGAAGGCATCCCGCGACGACCTGAAACGGCGGATCGACCAGGCGCGCGGGAACCACGAGGCCGATCTCGTGGTCAAGAATGTGCGGATGCTGGATATCGTGACCGGCGAGATCGTGCGCACCGACATCGCGATGTGCGGGCCCCAGATCGTCGGGACCTGTGATCTCGATTATCGCGGGACGGACGAGATCGACGGATCCCGGTATTTCGCCGTGCCGGGCTTCATCGATACCCATGTCCATCCGGAATCGACCCTGGTGCTGCCCGACCAGTTCGACCGGCTGCTGCTCAATCGCGGCACCACGACCGCGATCGCCGACCCGCACGAGATCGCCAACGTGCTGGGCACGCCTGGGCTCGAATATTTCATCGCGGCCGCTGAGGGCCTGGCGATGGATCTGCGGATCAATCTCGCCTCCTGCGTCCCGGCGACGCCGCTCGAGACCTCGGGCGCCTGGCTCGATGCCGCCGCCCTGGTGGCGCTGCGCGATCATCCCCAGGTTCTGGGCCTCGCCGAATTCATGAATTTCCCCGGTGTGCTCGCCAAGGTCGACGAGGTGCTCGACAAGCTGGTGGCGTTCCAGGACGGGCATATCGACGGCCATGCGCCCTTGCTCGGCGGCCGGGATCTCAACGCCTATCTATCGTGCGGCATCCGCAATTGCCACGAATCGACCGGTCTCGCCGAAGCCGCGGAAAAGCTGCGCAAGGGCATGCAGGTGCTGATCCGCGACGGCAGCGTGACCAAGGACGTGCATGCGCTGGCACCGCTGATCGACATCGCCCGTTCGCCGTTCCTCAGCTTCTGCACCGACGACCGGACGCCGCTGCACATCGTCGAGGACGGACATCTGGACCATCTGATCCGGACCGCCATCGCGGAGGGGCGACCCGCCCATGCGGTCTATCGGGCGGCGACCTGGTCGGCGGCGAACCATTTCGGGCTCAGGGATCGCGGCCTGATCGCACCGGGCCGGCTCGCCGACATCGTTCTGCTCGACGATCTCGACACCTGCGCCGTCGCCAAGGTCATCCGGGCCGGCAAGCCGGTCGGGCCGGAGACGTTCGAGCATCGCCGGCTGCCGGTGCCGGTCGGATACGGCTCGGTCAAGCGCGCGCCGGTCGCGGCCGCGGATTTCGCCGTACCGTGCCAAGGGCCGACCGGGCCGGTCATCGGGCTCAGGATCAACCAGATCGTGACCGACGCCCTGACCCTGACGCTGCCCTATCGCGGCGGCGAGCGGCATCCGGACCCGGCGCAGGACGTGGCCAAGGTCGCGGTGCTGGAGCGCCACGGCAAGAACGGCAATATCGGCCGCGGCTTCGTCAAGGGCTTCGGCCTCACCGGCGGCGCGATCGCATCGAGCATCGGTCACGACGCCCACAACATCATCGTGGTCGGGCACGACGATGCCGACATGGCACTCGCGGTCAATCGCCTGATCCAGCTGCAGGGCGGCTTCGTCGCGGCCCGCAACGGGGCGGTGCTGGGCGAACTGGCCCTGCCGATCGCCGGATTGATGAGCGACCGCCCGGCCGAGGAGGTCGAGGCGCGCCTGCGCGCGCTTCGCACCGTGGTGCGGGACCTCGGCTGCCAACTGGCCGAACCGTTCGTCCAGATGGCGTTCCTGCCGCTGTCGGTCATCCCGCACCTGAAGATCACCGACCGCGGCCTGGTCGACGTCGACCGGTTCGAGGTGATCGGGCTCGACCGCTGACGGCTGCGATTGTGTGTGCCGCGGCCATGTGGGAAGCTCCCGCCCGACGGGGGAGCCGCAATAGAGCAGCATGTTCCGGGGAGACGCATCTTGATCAACTATTACAGCCTGGGTCCCGACAAGAGGATCAACGAGATCGTCTTCGCCGGCAGCCACGATGCGGGCATCACTTCCGGCGCATCCAACGTCCAGACCCAGTCGGTCGACATCATGCTGCAGGCGGCGGCGGGCGTTCGCATTTTCGATCTGCGCATCGCCGCCGTTAAGGCCGGCAAGGACGCGCTCGGCAACAAGGCCGTGCAGATGAGGGCGTTCCATGCCGACGGGATGCTGAAGAAGGACGAAACCAAGACCCGCTTCATGCCGGAATTCAACCGGACCGAAACGCTGGAGCGAACCAAGCTGCGCGGCGGCGGCTTCGGGATGAGCCTGGAGAAAATGCTCGAGGATGCGGCCAAATTCGTGCGCAGCCCGTTCGGCTCGACCGAGTTCCTGTTGCTCAAATTCGACAAATCGACCAACTGGTCGTTGATCGCCGAGGCGTGCGTCACGCTGCTGGGCGATACGCTCTACCGGGGCGGTGGAAATCTGAACAACAAGACGTTGAAGCAGCTGCGCGGCAAGGTGGTCGTCCTGTTCACGCCGGCTGGTCTCGCCGAGGTCGTGAAAGACTATCCGCCCGGCTCCGGCATTTTCGGCATCAAGAACGTCGCCGGCGAGGGCGCGCAGTACGATGACGAATACAACGGCCTGCAGTATTTCGGCAAAGGCGGCACCTCGCCCTTCAATCCCCGCAACAAGATCGCCCAGAACGTGAAGAAGCAGACCAAGCTGATGCAGGCCGGGGGCCATGCCAACCCGGACGTGATGGGTATGATGTACTGGACCACAACGGGTCTGGACGAGAGCATCTACAAACGCAACCGGACGATGTGGACCGCGCCGAACCAGGCGAAACTGGCGGCGCTGTGGAACAACGGCCTGGGCGACGCGGTCAGGTCCGGCGCGCCCGACAGCCTCGATCTCGGGTCGCCGTCGTCCGGCAATGCCATCAAGCGGTTCATGCCGAACTTCATCATGATCGACTTTGCCGACGATACGAAGTGCAAGACCATCTTCGAGCTGAACCAGCGACCCGCGACCGAGCTGGTCGGGCTGGACGACTTCTGACCTAAAACGGGGTCTGAGGGGCCGATACCGGCAACATTTCGCCCAGCACCTGGCGGCTCACGTCGAAGAAGATGGCAGGTGCCAGGCGCAGGGTGGCGTCCGCGCGGGTGACCACGGCCAAGCGGTCGACCGGCAGGTTGGCGTCGGCGAGCGGGACGAAGGCCAGGCTGCCGTCGGCCAATTGCCGGGCGATGCCGAGCCGGGTCTGGAACGCGACGAAGCGGCCCTGCAGGGCGAGGGCGGCCATGAAGCGCAGCAGGTTCGCCTCGACGAAGCTGCGCGGCGCCGTGCCGATGGCGGCGAAAGCGGCGTCGAGCGCGTCGCGGATCGACATGCCCTTGGTCGGCAGCACCAGCGGATAGTCGAGACAGTCCGCCACCGTCACCCGGGCGCGCCCGGCCAGCGGGTGGTCGCGCGCCACCACCGCGCCGATCGGCAGATCGCGGGCGAGCGCCACGCTCAGCTGCGCCTGCCGGGGCGGGTTGAAGGTGAGGCCGATCTCGACCTCGCCCCGCGCCACCAGGCCGGCGACCGCGCTCGATGACTCGACCGTGACCGCGACATGGATCAATGGAAAGCGCCTGGCGAATTCGGCGACGATCGAGGGCAGCAGGTCGCTGGCGATGCTCTCGACGCAGGCAACGCGCACCAGCCCGCGGCGTACGCCCTGGACCGCGTCCATGTCGGCGGCGGTGGCGTCGAGATCGCCCAGGGCCATGCGGGCATGGCGGGCCAGGATCTCGCCCATCGGCAGCAACCGCAGGGTCCGGCCCTGCCGCTCGAACAGCGGTCCGCCGATCGTCTCTTCCAATTGCAGGATCTGCCGGTTTACTGCCGACGACGCGATATTGAGCCGACGCGCGGCGGCACGGATCGACAGGCTGTCGCACACGGCCGCGAAATAATGCAGCGCCGGGCCGTAGAGCGCGCGGGCGAGTTGGTCGCGCGACAGGACGGTCGTGCGGGCGGACGAGCGCGGCCGTTCGGTGTCGTTGGTCACGGTCGGTTTCTGGTTTGCCAGGACGATGGATCGCGGTTTGCGTGAAGGCAGGCGATCACTTCGATCGCATCGTGCATGTCGCCCATTCTATGGCGGCGGCGTCCAAGATGGCATTTGGCTCGTCAAATGGGAAGCGAGGCGGATCGATATGCCATGTTATCCGATCTCGCTTCGATGGCAACATGCCATCCATCGATGCCAAATCGCGCTCACATTGCTCGCCAAATGGTGCTTGCCGTCGAAGCGTTTCGGCTCAACGCTGCTCGAATGGGCAGAATCGATGGATGGGGTTTTATGAGGCACGACAGGGTATGAGCGGCGAGTATCCCCGCGACCTCGTCGGCTATGGCGAAAACCCGCCGGATCCGTGCTGGCCGGGCGGGGCGCGTTTGGCCGTGCAGATCGTAATGAACTATGAGGAGGGCGGCGAAGCGTCGATCCTGCATGGCGATGCCCATGCCGAGTCCTATCTGCAGGAGGTGGTCGGTGCGCCGGCATTGCACGGCGTGCGCAACCTGCAGGTCGAATCGATCTACGAATACGGCAGCCGTGCCGGCTTTTGGCGGCTGATGCGGCTGTTCCGGGAGTTCGGCATGCCGGTGACCGTGTTCGCGGTCGCCATGGCGCTCGAACGCAATCCGGATGCCTGCGCCGCGATGCTCGACGCCGGCCACGAGATCGCCAGCCACGGTTGGCGCTGGATCGACTATCAGCACATGCCGGTGGAGGAAGAGCGGGCACATCTCCGCCGCGCGATTGAAACGCTGACCCGCCTGACCGGCAGCCGCCCGCTCGGCTGGTACACCGGCCGCCTCAGTCCGAATACGCGCCGCCTCGTGGTCGAGGAGGGCGGGTTTCTCTACGACGCCGATGCCTATAACGACGATCTGCCCTATTGGGTGACCGAGGGCGGCCGGCCGCATCTGGTCGTGCCTTATACGCTCGACGTCAACGACATGAAGTTCGGCACGGCCCAGGGCTTCAACCAGGGCGACGATTTCTTCACCTACGCCCGCGACGCGTTCGATGCGCTCTATGCCGAGGGCGGCAGGATGATGTCGGTCGGGCTGCATTGCCGCCTGATCGGCCGGCCCGGACGGATCCAGGGGCTGCGCCGGTTCCTGCAGCACGTCCGGGGCCATGGCGACGTCTGGGTGTGCCGGCGGATCGACATCGCGCGCCATTGGATCGCCGAGCATCCCTATGGGGAGGCATCGGCATGACCGTGCTCGATCGCCTGCCGCGCGACGCGTTCGTCGCAGCGACCGGGGGCATTTTCGAACATTCGCCCTGGGTCGCCGAGGCGGTCGCGGACCGGCGACCGTTCGGCACGGTGGAGAACCTGCATGGCGCCATGGTCGCGGCCGTGATGGCGGCCGGACCGGCGCGGCAGATGGAATTGCTGCAGGCCCATCCGGAGCTGGCCGGCAAACTGGCGCGGGCCGGTGGCCTCACCACCGCCTCGGCGGGCGAGCAGGCCAGCCTGGGGCTCGACCGGCTCGAACCGGCCGAGATCGCGCGCTTCGACCGGGCGAACGAGCGCTATCGGGCGCGGTTCGGCTTTCCCTTCATCATCGCGGTCAAGGCGCAGCGCGACCGAAGGGCGATCCTGGATGCGATCGAGACCCGGGCGATGAACGACAAAGCGGTCGAGATCGCGACGGCGTTGGCCGAGGTTGCAAAGATCGCCCGCTTCCGGCTGGCCGCCCTGGAGGCATCATGAGCGACGGCGGTGCCGGACGCCTGACCCTGCACGTGCTCGACACCAGCCTCGGCCGGCCGGCGGCGGGGCTGGCCTATGCCCTGTTCCGGCTCGAAGGGGCGGAGCGTCACCGGCTCGCCGACGGGCTGACCGGACCCGACGGCCGGGGCGGCGGCGGGCCGCTGCTGGCGGGCGCCGACCTGCGGCCCGGCCACTACGAGATCCTGTTCGAGGCCGGCACCTATCTTCGCGCGAACGGCATGCCAGCGGCCGACCTGTTCTACGACCAGATCCCGATCCGCTTCCAGGTCGGCGACCCGGCGCAGAATTATCACGTGCCGCTGATCCTGGCGCGCTACGGCTATACGACCTATCGGGGCAGCTGATGGACCGCGTCCGCTTCCTGCTCGACGGCGCGGTCCGGACGGTCGGCGAATTCGATCCGACCCTGACGGTGCTGGAATTCCTGCGCGAGACCGAGCGGCGCTGCGGCACCAAGGAGGGCTGTGCCGAGGGGGACTGCGGCGCCTGCACGGTGGTGCTGGGCGAGCCGGTCGATGGCGCCGTGCGCTATCGGGCGGTCAATGCCTGCATCCTGTTCCTGGGCGCCCTCGACGGCAAAGAGCTGGTCACGGTCGAGAGCCTGGGCGGCCCGGAGGCGCCCCATCCGGTGCAGCAGGCGCTGGTCGAGTGCCACGGCTCGCAATGCGGCTTCTGTACGCCCGGCTTCGTCATGTCGCTCTACGCGCTCTGGCAGGCCGACGGCCGGCCGGTCCGGTCCGAGATCGAACAGGCGCTCGCCGGCAACCTGTGCCGCTGTACCGGCTATCGCCCGATCATGGATGCGGCGGAGCAGGCGTGCGGCCGGCCGGATCGGGTCGACGGCAGGCATGCCACGACGGCAGAACAACTTCAGGCCCTCCTGCCGACCGAAACCCTGGCGATCGAGCGGGACGGGCGACGCTTCCTGGCACCCATCGGCCTCGATGCCCTGGCAGATCTGATGTTGGCCCATCCTCAGGCGACGCTCGTTGCCGGCGGCACCGATGTCGGCCTGTGGGTGACCAAGCAGCATCGCCGGCTGGAAACCGTGATCTCCCTGGGTCGCGTCGCCGGTCTGGCCGACGTGACGGAAACGGTCGACGGCATCGAGATCGGCGCTGCGGTGCCCTATGTCGATGCCATGCCGATCCTGGCGCGGTGGCACCCGGAGATCGACGGCCTGCTGCGCCGCCTGGGCTCGGTCCAGATCCGCAATACCGGCACGATCGGCGGCAACATCGCGAACGGTTCGCCGATCGGCGACAGCCTGCCCGCCCTGATCGCGCTCGAAGCCAGCCTGGTGCTGCGCCGGGGAGCGGTCGAACGCGTTTTGCCGCTTGAGGATTTCTTCCTGAAATACCGCCAGACTGCATTGATGCCGGGCGAGTTCGTCGCCCGGATCCGGGTGCCGTCGGCGCGGGCCGGGACGCTGTTCCGCAGCTACAAGATCTCGAAACGCTTCGACCAGGATATCTCGGCGGTCTGCGGCGGCTTTGCGGTGACGATCGCCGACGGTCGCGTCGCCGACCTTCGCCTGGCGTTCGGTGGCATGGCCGGCATTCCGGCGCGCGCCCGGGCCTGCGAACAGGCGCTGATCGGCCAACCCTGGACCGAGGCTTCGGTCGCCGCCGCCTTGCCGGCGCTCGCGCAGGATTTCGCACCGCTGTCGGATATGCGGGCCAGTGCCGACTATCGGGCACGGGTCGCCCGCAACCTGGTGCGCAAGTTCCAGATCGAGACGGACGGCGGGGCGCCGGTCGGCGTGCTGGCATTGGCGGCATCATGAGCGCCCTGCCCGAAACGGTGCATCGCCCGGTCGCCCACGACAGCGCGCTGAAGCATGCCCAGGGCACGGCGCTCTACATCGACGACATGCCGGAGCCGCGCGACCTTTTGCATGCCACGATCGGCTGGAGCACGCGCGCCCATGCCCGCGTCCTGTCGATCGACCTCGATGCGGTTGCGGCGGCGCCCGGCGTGGTGGCGGTGATGGCGGCCAGGGACCTGCCGGCCGGCAACGACATCGGGCCGGTGCTGCCGGGCGACCCGGTGTTCGCCGACGGGCTGGTCGAATATCACGGCCAGTCGGTCTTCGCGGTCGCGGCCGAAAGCGTCGGCGCGGCCCGGCGCGCGGCCCGGCTGGCCACGATCGAATACCAGGACCTGCCGGCCATCCTGACCATCGAGCAGGCGCTGGCCGACGAGAGCTACGTGCTGCCGACCCGGGTCCTGCGGCGCGGCGATGCGGCGGCGGCGCTGGCCGGCGCCGGTCATCGGCTGAACGGTCGCCTCGCGGTCGGCGGCCAGGATCATTTCTACCTGGAAGGCCAGGTCGCCATGGCCGTCCCGGGTGAGGGCGGCGCCATGCTGGTCCATAGCTCGACCCAGCACCCGACGGAGGTCCAGCATCTGGTCGCCAAGGTGCTGGGGCTGCCGGACCATGCGGTCACGACCGAGGTCCGGCGCATGGGGGGCGGGTTCGGCGGCAAGGAGACCCAGGCCGCGATCGTCGCGTGCGTCGCGGCCCTGCTGGCGCGCCGCACCGGCCGGCCGGTCAAGCTGCGGCTCGACCGCGACGACGATATGATCCTGACCGGCAAGCGGCATGATTTCCTGATCGACTATGACGTGGGGTTCGGCGACGACGGCCGGATCGCCGGGGTGGAATTCATGCTCGCGTCCCGCTGCGGCATGTCGCCGGACCTGTCGGGCTCGATCAATGATCGGGCCATGTTCCATGCCGACAATTGCTATTTCCTGGAGCATGTCACCATCACGTCGCACCGCTGCAAGACCCATACGGTGTCGAACACGGCGTTCCGCGGCTTCGGCGGCCCGCAGGGCATGATGGCGATCGAATATGTGCTGGACGAGATCGCACGCCATCTGGGGCTCGATCCGCTCACTGTACGCAAGGCGAATTTCTACGGCATCGACGAACGCAACCGGACGCCCTACGGCATGGTGGTCGAGGACAACATCATTCCGGCGCTGGTCGCGGAATTGGAGGCGAGCGCCGACTACGCGGCCCGGCGCACGGCAGTCGACGCGTTCAACCGGAGCAGCCCATGGCTGAAAAAGGGCCTGGCGCTGACGCCGGTCAAGTTCGGCATTTCCTTCACGGCGAAGCACCTGAACCAGGCCGGCGCGCTGGTCCATGTCTATACCGACGGCAGCATCCTGTTGAACCATGGCGGCACCGAGATGGGGCAGGGCCTGTTCGTCAAGGTCGCTCAGGTCGTGGCCGAGGAGTTGGGCGTGCCGCTGGGCCAGGTCATGCTCACCGCGACCAATACCGCGAAGGTGCCCAACACCTCGCCGACCGCGGCTTCGTCCGGCGCCGATCTCAACGGCAAGGCGGCGCAGGCGGCGGCGCGGACGATCCGCGACCGGCTGGCGGGGTTGGCCGCGACCCGGTTCGGCGTGCCGGCGAGCGAGATTGTGTTTCGCGAGGGCCAGGTCAGCGGCGGCGATCAGCACATCGCCTTCGCCGATCTGGTCAAGGCAGCCTATTTCGAGCGCATTCAGCTGTCGGCGACCGGCTTCTACACGACGCCGCGGCTCGATTGGAACGAAGCGACCCACCAGGGCCGGCCGTTCTTCTATTTCGCCTATGGGGCCGCGGTCAGCGAGGTCGCGATCGACGTGCTGACCGGCGAGGCGAAGGTCTTGCGCGTCGATATCCTGCATGATTGCGGCCGCTCGCTGAATCCGGCGATCGACCTGGGGCAGGTCGAGGGCGGCTTCGTCCAGGGCATGGGCTGGCTGACGACCGAGGAATTGGCCTGGGACGCCGCCGGGCGGCTCACGACCCATGCGCCCTCGACCTACAAGATCCCGACCGCGGCCGACGTGCCGAGGGATTTCCGGGTGGCGCTCTATCGGGATGACAATCGCGAGGATGCGATCTATCGCTCCAAGGCGGTCGGCGAGCCGCCGCTGATGCTCGGTATCTCGGTGTTTCACGCCTTGAAGGACGCCGTCCTGGCCGCGAGCGGATCGGGCGCCGGCCTGCGGTTCGACGCGCCGGCGACGCCGGAGCGCGTGCTGCTGGCGATTGAGACGGCACGCGTGCCCACGCCCGAAGCGGTGGCGGCGGAATGACCGACTGGATCGAAACGCTCGCCCGTCTCAAGGCCCGGCGCGAGGCCGCCATCCTGGTGACCGTGGTCGGCGCCAGCGGCTCGACCCCGCGCGAGGCCGGCTGCAAGATGGTGGTCACGGCCGATCGCCTGCACGGCACGATCGGCGGTGGCCATCTGGAGTTCCGCGCGTTGGAGATCGCCCGCGATCTGCTGGCCGATCCCGGCCTCGTCGGTGCCGGTCCGATGATCCGGGAATTCCCGCTCGGTCCGGCGCTGGGCCAATGCTGCGGCGGGGCGGCCAGCCTGTTGTTCGAGCCGGTCCTGCCGCCGGGCCTCGAAATCGCGCTGTTCGGTGCGGGCCATGTCGGCCGGGCGCTGGTCCATATCCTCGGTACCCTACCGTGCCGGGTGCTATGGATCGATCCGCGCGCGGCGGAATTTCCCGAAACGGTGCCGGATAACGTCGAGGTGCGGGTCTCGGCGCTGCCGATGCACGAGGTCGAGACCCTGTCGGCCGGCAGCCAGGTCTTCGTCATGACGCACAGTCACCAGCTCGATCTCGATCTGGTCGATGCCGCGTTGCATCGGGTGGATCTCGCTTGTATCGGATTGATCGGTTCGGAGACGAAACGAGCGCGGTTCGTCAAGCGCCTGGGCCTGCGCGGCCATGGGCCGGAAGCGATCCGCCGGCTGGTCTGCCCGATCGGCATCGCGGGTGCCGGCAGCAAGCATCCGGCCGAGATTGCCGTCGCGGTCGCGGCGCAGATTCTGCAGATCGATCAGGTCGTCCGGCTGCGACCCCCGATGCCGGATGCCGCCAAGGCATC